>DASUZI010000073.1:0-50277 GCA_036376955.1 Nitrososphaeraceae archaeon | reverse complement strand
CAATATTTTTAGTATTTACTTAATCAATATATTTATTTAATCAGAATCTCTATTAAAAGAATTAGAGATACCTAAGTAGTGTGCAAAGAAGAACAAGAAAATTTTAAAAATACTAGAACTCCAACTAATTCATTTTGGTTTCAATTTCCTCATAGAACAGTTATTGTTTTTATTTATCCTCTTTATCAGGTATTAATTTACCAGACATTATTTTTATTCATTACTTTTGGGATAAATAGCCTATAATTACAGAACAAAGAGGATAAGTACTTGATTTTTATGGGTAGGTTGTGATAACAATATTTGAAACTTAAAGTGTTTATAATATTTGTGTAATTAATTCATATTGAATAAATAATTCAAATAATCTAAATAATAGTAATTCGTCATAAACTTATGGTAGAATTTACTGATATGAAAGGTCAAGAACTTGTGGATATCAAAGAATCAGAAGACAAACTAGAATTATTTTTTAAAAATAATAAATATATTATTCAAATTATTGACGGAAACTTCAAAATAACACAAGCAACATAATAATATTTTAATCTTTTTTCACAATTATAATCATGTAGTATAATCATGTAGTATTTTGTCAAAATAATTTAACATCAATGTTATTCTAAAGATATTATTCCAAATAATCGTCTATGAGCACTTTCAATATTATAAAACAAATTAATAAAAATTACATAGTATTTTTTGTATTGTTATCTATTTCATCAATTTATCTCTTTCAATCATTTTCCGTAGAAAATAAAAATAATATAATAAAAGAAACTTATGGTATTGTACAAACACTTCCTCTGGAGATAGATTATGCTCACTTTATATCTCCCTTAAATGAAGACAATCAGGTAAAAGTGCTTCTAAAATCTCTCACTACAGCTGATTCTGCTGGATTCAACAATAAAACACTTAATGCTGTAATGAAAGTATACTCTATAAACGGAACGTTGCTAAAAACATCTTCTTACCCACAGGGTTTTAATTATAATAATACTGAATCTATAAAACTTGCTACTAATATTGCAGATAAATCTATTGAAACAGTTACAGCAGTTATACAATTAACTAATTTAGAAAAAACACAGTCATTGTCTGATCCGTTAACGATCAAACTTGGTCTTGGACAAGTCATAGATAGATAGATGATAGATTAACTTCATTCTCTAATTTTTATATGTATATAATGTTCCAATAAGTTCATATTCATATTTATAATACTTGTTAGATCTTGGGAATTTACAAATATGCATATTATAAAAGTCCAAATATTGGAATTTTTGTGAAATGCAATGATAATTTTATTGTACTTCCATTAGGATTTGCTCCAACAAAAACTACTATGTTATCAAAATATTTGGAAGTTACAAATACTATTTATGTTTCAATTGCTGGCACACGGTTATTAGGACCAATGATGGTTATGAATAATAATGGGATAATAGTTTCGTATATTGCTTCAGACGAAGAGATTAACGTATTAAAAGAAAAAAGTCGATTAACTGTTGAACGCTTGAAAACTAAGTATACTGCAATAGGTAATTTAATAGCTACAAACGATCATGGAGCAATAGTATCACCATTATGTAGTGATGTAAAAACTCAAATACAAGATATTTTGGGGGTATCTGTTACTTCTATGAATATTTCTGGATTTATTCAAACAGGAGCAATGATAGTTTCCACAAATAAGGGTGCAGCAGTTTATCCTAATGCATCAGATGATGAAATTAAGACAATTTCTGATATTTTAAATGTTAATGTTGAACCATTAACAATTAATGGTGGAATCCCTTTTTTGGCATCAGGCATTATTGCTAATTCCAAGTCAGTTGTAGTTGGAAATATGACCAGTGGTCCAGAGTTAATAATGTTGAGTAGAGCTTTTAATGTTTAGATACTAATAATTCAGTATTCTTATTCATTTTTATGAAGATTATCATAATGAAAAATTTATTATTTCACTAAGAAAGTCATATTATAGAAAGCGGGAGTTGCCAAGCATGGTCAAAGGCGTGAGTTCGGATCTATCCGACACGACGCTCAGAAGTTTAGCGTTTGACTAAGATACCTCATCTCTTAGGGGTTCGTGGGTTCAAATCCCACCTCCCGCATCTCAAGTTTTTTCTATTAATTTACTCTCCACAAAAGTTTTTTGTTTATTTAAGTGTTCGAATATAGTACAAAACGTTATAAATAATTAAATTAATATAATTTTTATTAAAAATATTATATTTTATTGAATAATATATTAAAAAATTAATCATAAATATTTTAAATTTCAATAGACAGAGATATATAGTTGTAAAATCAAAAAAGGAAACAGCGGGGTGGGGAAGCCAGATATATAATAGGCAAAGTTATCCCGGCGGGCTCATAACCCGCAGAGCGGTTTCTACCAAAGTGAATATTTCTACAAGGTAGCCGTAAGTTCAAATCAACCCCCCGCTATCTGTTTTGTAAGTTATCTAAATCTTTCAAACCATTTTGAATACAATTCTACATTTCCAAATTCAAAAAATTTAGTCTTTTCCTTTCCATATCTGTGAAAGGGTTTGGTTAAATGTCTATGTGCTTTCAATGTAGGAATGTACAAGCCTTCTTTAATTGATCTTGTTTTTAATAAGAGTATTTTTTTACAATTTTTATTGATTATTTTGCATTTTTTGCATTGGTACCCCTTATTTTTTCCTTCTGATTTCATTCTCTTATTGCAATTTATACAATACGGATTAACAATATTATAAATTTGTGCGAGTTGTCGGATACAAATATATTCAATATTTAATACTTTTGGATGTTTTGATGTAGCTTTTCTAACACCAAATCCGATCTCTACTTTATCTCCTATATGTAATTGTGAAGCAATCTTAGTTAATCCAGTTGGTTCATATACTGCTGCTAAACAAACATTTTTTAATTTGTCTTCTACGGTAAACAATACATGTCCACCTCTAATAATTTGTGGATTTGTTACTATTACACATTCAGAATATCCAGAAGTAAAAGATTTTACCATTGACAATTTTAATTCATTCTGTAAATGCATTCCAGTTCCTTGATTAGAACGATAAATCATATATCCTGCTAGATCTTCTTTGATTTCCAAAATTTTTAAACTGTTATGTAATACTTGAGGGTCTTCTCCTCTAATTCCACAAAACACTGGATCAGGTCCATGTGGTAGTATAAGAACTCGTTTATGTATGTAATCGTAACTATTAAATGTAGATGGGAATGTTGTGTCGTGGAGACGAATAACATTTATTGGATCAATTATTCTAAGAGTTCCGCAATTTCTAATTTTTCTATATGCTAATATTTCAAATGTATGATCTGAATTTAATAAACATCCAATAGCAGCTATAGCTCCAACCAGTCCTTGACCATTTCCAAAACTAAAATAATTTAAATCATATTTTTGTGCTAGTTTTGTTGCTTTTTGTTTACTAAGTATATCAAACATTGCAATTCTATGAAATTCCCTAATTTCATCAGGAATCTCTTTGCTTTGTAGACAGACCAATCCTGGATTGGCACCTTTACCGATTTCAGAATTTTTTTCTAACTCATTTTTTATAAAATCAATTATATTATTATTATTTTTAGCTTTAGTCATTATTCTCAAACAAACAGCACCATTTCCACGAGTTTTCCATGGAATATTGGGATTTAATCTTATTAACAAAGGATAATCTAGAAATTTCACATTTTTTTTGCAAAGATAAGATGTAACTTTGAAAGCTAAATGAGTAGTACATCTTCCAAATGTTGAATCTGTATCATCGAACCCTATATGCAGAATATTATTGTCATTTGTATCTGGGTTCATCAACGGTTCTAAATAAGATTAATCATTAAATAAATCTAATTTATTTTTTTGAAATGATAATAAGAAAAAATAACAATCATATTAACTGATATTGTATAATTACTTTTTTATATGAACATAAAAATAAAAGATATTATGCAATTTAAATTATTGGAAGATCTTGATTTTACAAAGCGTGGAGGACTATTGCCAGTAATAGTTCAAGATCAAATAACTAAAAATATTCTTATGCTTGCATATGTAAATAGAGAGGCTCTTGAAAATACTATCAAAACTGGCAATGCATGGTTTTGGAGTACTTCTCATAAAAAATTATGGATGAAGGGTGAAGAATCAGGAAATATTCAACCTGTAGAGAAAATCTTAGTTGATTGTGATGCTGATGCATTACTATATGTTGTAAATTCCAATAAACCCATATGTCATACTGGAAATACTTCTTGTTTTCATAATGTTCTAAAAGATAAAAATTATTAAAAAGTAGGTTATAATTAATAATATTTTTATATAATTAATTGTAGAAAGAATAATATCGTATTATTTAGTTTTAATATTCTATTTTTTTTATAATATGAAATTATAGTGACACTAAATTTATGTTTAGAGAACCTTATTTATAATGTATTTTAACTGCATTATTATAAATGGGAATAATACAGTCTTTGATATGCAGGGAATGCAAAAAAGAATATAAACCTCAATTTAGATATATTTGCGAAGATTGTTTTGGACCTCTAGACGTTAAATATATCTATCCTAATAATATAAAAAGAGAATTATTTGAATCTCGAAAAGAAAAAACCTATTGGAGATATTTTGAACTCTTACCAATAAGAGATAAAAATAACATAGTTAGTATTAATTCAGGTTTTACTCCTTTACAAAAATCTACTAATCTTAGTAAAGATTTGCGATTAAAATCTTTATACATTAAAAATGATTCGGTTAATCCAACCTTCTCTTTCAAAGACCGGCCTGCTGGTGTTGCTGTATCTAGAGCCAAAGAAATAGATCTAAAAGCCGTAGGCTGTGCTTCAACAGGAAATCTTGCAGCTGCTACTGCTGCGCATGCCGCCGTAGCTAAACTTCCTTGCTATATATTTGCGCCTGTAGGTTTAGAACCTGTAAAAATATCTCAGGCATTAGCTTACGGTGCAGAATTTGTTGCTGTAGATGGAACTTATGATGATGCCAATAGGGTAGCATCTGTAATTGGAGATTCGAAAGGAATAGGTATAGTAAATATTAATATGAGACCATATTATGTTGAAGGATCAAAAACCCTCGCTTATGAAGTAGCAGAGCAACTTAATTGGCAAGTACCAGACTATCTAGTAATTCCTGTTGGCAGTGGTGCAATGTTAAATGCAATTTGCAAAGGCTTTGAGGAATTAAGTGAACTAGGGTTGGTTAATGACGTTTCTAATTTAAAGATTATTGCTGCACAACCTCATGGATGTTCACCGATAGTAGATGCCTTTAAATCAAATAACAGCGAAATATTTCCTGTAGAAAAACCAAATACTATTGCAAAAAGTCTTGCTATAGGGGATCCAGGAGATGGAATGTATGTTTTAAAAAGGTTAAAGCAATATCATGGTATTGCTGAATCGGCTACAAATCAAGAAATAATTAATGGGATACTTAAGTTATCGAAAACTGAAGGTATTTTTACCGAACCCGCTGGTGGAGTGTCCGTAGCTGTCCTTCAAAAATTGGTTGAAAGTGGTAAGATAGACAGAGACGCAGATATAGTTTGTTATGTTACTGGTAATGGTCTCAAATCTACTGAAGCTATAATAGACATGTTACCAAAACCATCTACTGTTAAACCTGATATCCAAATGGTTTCTACAATAATTAGATAATAAAAAATAATATGAATAATATATGTGGAAATTAAAGTGAAAATATAAATGGCAAAAATTGAATTTATAATTCCATCTGTTTTAAATAAAGGTTCTGGAGAAAAAAAAATAGCATTAGACGTACAAGATTTACACGATGCATTTAATAAAGCATCTGATAATTTAGGTGATGATTTTAAACGTAGAGTATTAGATCTCAATGGCAAACCTCGAGCTCTTATAAATATCTATATAAATGGAAAAAATATGCGCTTTAACAAAGATGGAATGACAACATCACTTAAAGACGGTGATTCAATTTACATACTGCCTGCAGTAGCTGGAGGAGGAGCAAATGAAACAAAAATTGAACATATAGAACTTAGTAGTCAAGACCTCCAACGTTATTCTAGACAAATAATGTTAGAAGAAATAGGATTTATTGGAATGGAAAAACTTAGAAACTCCAAAGTTTGTGTTGTTGGAGTCGGTGGAATTGGAAATCCAGTTGTAACTCAATTAACTGCTATGGGTGTTGGCAAGATCCGCATTGTAGATAGAGATGTAGTTGAAATATCTAATTTGCATCGACAACATTTGTATACTGAACAAGATATTGGAAAAGTCAAAGTTGAAGCAGCAATAGAACATTTGAAAAGGAGGAATACGGATGTAGAGATTGAAGCACTTCCTATTTCAATTACTGCTTATACTGCAGAAAATATAGTAAAAGGATTTGATGTTGTTATAGATGCACTTGATAGTATTGATGCAAGATATGCTTTAAACGATGCTTGCATTAAGCAACATATTCCACTCATTTATGCAGGTGCATTAGGAATGCTTGGTTCAGTATGCACAATTCTTCCAAATCAGTCTGCATGTCTTCGTTGTATATTTCCTGCTTTATCTGAGGATGATATGCCGACATGTAGTACAGAGGGTGTTCATCCCTCTATTTTGTATTTGGTTGGTGGTATACAAGTATCTGAAGCGATAAAAATATTGTTGGGACAAAAACCTTCGTTAGTAAATACGTTATTGTACATTGATTTAAACGAGCTATCATTTGAACGCATTAAAATGTTAAGGCATGACGAATGCTCAGCATGTGGAAAAGATAAAATAATAAAAGAAATACAGCAAGAAAAAGATCTTATTATTGAAGAACTATGTGGTAGAGATAGAGGCAAAAGAACTTATACTGTGACACCATCAAAAATAACTTCTATAGTTAATTTAAATAAAATAATACACAATGCAGAATTATTAGGATATAATATAAAATCTAGAGGGTCTTTAGGAATAACTGTAACGACTAATAATAATAATAATCCATCACAACAACTATCTATAAGTTTTATGACTAGTGGCACAGCAACTATAGTGGGAGCAAAAGATGAGAATGATGCGCTTTCTGTTTATAACGAATTTTTAAATTCTAAAATTAGTAATAAAAAATAAATTTATTTATTTTTAAAATACTACTTTGACAGTATCTTTTACTTCTTTCGATAGTTCTCTATAGCCGTTTTTATCTATTATAACAACATTTATTCCGTCTCCTGTACCAGCATTTCTTCTAATTGCTGCGGCTATTGCTTGCAAAGCGACTTTATATGCTTCATCTACACTCATATTTTCTTTAAATTCACTTTCTAAATAACCATATGCTACCGGAGATCCGCTACCTGTAGAAATAAATTTTTCTTCAGTTAATGATCCAAATAAATCAATATTATAAATCTGACCAGCACCCTTGCCTTCGTATCCTGCCATGATAATCTGGACATAATATGGAAAATATCTTTGATTAAACAAAATATTTGAACATAATCTGGCAGCTGATTGAACTGGAATGATCCTTTTGTTAGATATTCTATAGAGGTTGGCATTATATCGCATTGTATCTACAAGGTTCTGAGCATCAGCTACTCCTCCTGCAATAGTCATTCCTAAATGCTTATCAACATTTTGAATTTTCATTACATGTTTATCAGCTATAAACATACCCGCACTAGCACGAGTATCAGCAGCTAATACAACACCATCAGAACATGAAAGAGCACAAGTCGTTGTTCCTTTTTTAATCTGATTTGCTATATACTCAGAATATCTATTATCTTGTACGTGCATCTTAATCAAAGATAATCAGTTCAATACTACATAAGTATTTTTTCATTCTTTAGGATTTATATGATTATATTTTATTAGTTGTAATATATAATAATGTCATATACTCTTTTCGAAAAAATTTGGGACAATCATATAATATATCCTAATTCTAAAAGTATTAATGAATCAATAAATCCTGATTCATACTTACTTTATATAGATCGACATTTGATCCACGAAGTTACTTCCCCACAAGCATTTGAGGGTCTAAGAACAAATAATAGAAAAGTTAGGAGACCTGATTTGACTTTTGCTACAATGGATCATAATGTTCCTACTACAAATAGAAGTCTTCCAATAGTTGATCAAATCTCTGCTATACAGATTAATACGTTAGTAGAAAACTGTAAAGAATTTGGTATACGTTTATTTGATTTGGATAGTCCTAATCAAGGTATTGTTCATGTTATAGGTCCTGAACTAGGAATAACTCTTCCAGGTGCTACTATAGTTTGTGGAGATAGTCATACTTCTACTCACGGAGCTTTTGGAGCCTTTGCTTTCGGAATTGGTACTACTGAAGTGGAACATGTACTTGCAACTCAATGCCTGTGGCTGACTAAACCAAAAACCATGGAAGTAAATTTTTTTGGTAAACCAAAAAATTTACTGGCAGTATCAGCAAAAGATATCGTATTAGCACTCATTCGCAAAATAGGCATAGGTGGAGGTATTGGAGCAGTAATTGAGTACCGAGGTGATATTATAAAGAATATTTCAATGGAAAAAAGGATGACCATTTGTAATATGTCAATAGAAGCTGGAGCTAGAGCCGGATTAATTGCTCCTGATGAAATAACCTTTGAATATATACGCAATCGAGAATATTCCCCCGAGGGCGAAAAGTTTGAAAAAATGGTTACATATTGGAAAGAGAATTTGAAAACGGATAATAATGCTATTTTTGATAAAAAAGTAGAAATAAATATATCGAATCTTTCTCCACAGGTGAGTTGGGGAACAAATCCTTCAATGGTTGTTGACGTAACTGGTGTAATTCCATATGCTGATGAATACGCTATGGGTAATGAAGATGAAAAAAGAGCGGCAACTCGAGCACTTGAATATATGAATTTAAAATCAGGTACCCCAATTACTGATATCTGTATTGATCGAGTGTTTATAGGTTCATGTACAAATGCCAGATTAGAAGATTTAATTGAAGCTTCTATTATTGTAAAAGGAAGAAAAGTTTCACCAAAAGTTCATGCTATGGTTGTACCAGGGTCTCAATCTGTCAAGTTAGAAGCAGAAAAATTAGGATTAGATAAAATTTTTATAGAGAGTGGATTTGAATGGAGAGAATCTGGATGCAGTATGTGTTTGGGAATGAATCCTGATATTCTTTCCTCTGGTGAAAGATGTGCTAGTACATCGAATCGAAACTTCGAAGGAAGGCAAGGAGTTGGAGGTAGAACCCACTTGGTAAGTCCAGTTATGGCGGCGGCGGCAGCGATAGAAGGACATTTTGTTGATGTTCGAGAATGGATATAAATATTCGATATATCCTCTAAATCTAACTATTATGGAACCATTTCAAAATTTTGAAAGTAAAGCAACACCTTTTCCATATGTGAACGTTGATACAGATCAGATAATTCCAAAACAATTTCTTAAATTGACACAAAAAATCGGATTTGGAAAATATTTATTTTATGACTGGCGTTACAATAAGAACGGTGAGCCTAAAAATGACTTCATCTTAAACAACCCCACATATTCAGGAAATCCTATCCTTCTTACATTAGATAATTTTGGAAGTGGAAGTTCTAGGGAACATGCAGTATGGGCAATAATGGATTATGGTTTTAGAGTTATTATTTCACCTTCATTTGCTGATATTTTCTATAGTAACTGTATAAAGAATGGTATACTGCCAATAATATTGGCAAAAAAAGAGATAGAATACCTATTTGATAATCCTGATTGTATTATTAAAGTAGATTTAAATAAACAACAGGTAGAATTAAAACCAATTTTAAGACAATTAAAATTTCAAATAGATCCATCTAAGAAAAAGATGTTATTAGAAGGTTTAGATGAAATTGGAATGACATTGCAACTAGAATCCCATATTTCCGATTATGAAAATAAAGTACATAATGATTTTAACATAAATGTTCTACCAAGAAGTAGATTAATTTAAGATCTTATTGGATCTCAGATATTTCAAATAAGACATTTTCTTTGTAATCAACTATTTTGATATTTGAGTTAAAAGTTTCAATAATATTTTCTTGGCTATAAAGATGATTAATAATTTGTTTCATAAATTCATTTGCAATAATTATTATATTTTTATTTTTATTCTGGTTAACTTTTAAAAAAAAAGTCATTGCATCAATGAATGTCGAATAATTTGCCGCAAAACTTTGAGAATCATCTTCTACTGATATAATACTATGTGATGCTGGAAATATATCGGATATCTCAGCAGGAATAATTCCTAAAAATGGATTGTATGAAAAAACTTCCACATCAGAGAATAGTTCTTTGATTTTGATAAAATTTTTCGAGGCATAAAATGGATGTATTTTTGTTTCAGGATATAAAATTAGTTTATTATTTTTCTTGTTACTAATATATTTTGTTACCATTTTTCTAAATCTTTTCGCTTCTGGTCTATATTGATCATAGGGTTCATTAAAATAAATGGCTTTATCTTTATAGATTGGTGTACCATCTTCCAGATAATCAAAGTTTTTAAATAACCTAACAGCATCCATTAATTTTGGATGGTAGTGAGCTTTGCTCATTATATACTCCCAGAGTCTTCCATCCAGTATTGATTGTTTTACCGAATTTACTTCTTTTTTTAAGACATATAAATTATGTATGGATAATTGAATAATGCGATCAATTTCAGAGGTTTCTAATAACTCCTGTGGCGTATAAGAATTACAAATCGAGCAAGAGCAGGGGAAATATGTAATTTCTTCTAATCTCATAGTTCCATTTGAATGCATATATCTATTATCTTTAGCATATAAAATATATGATGCAGAATCAAACATATCACAACCTAATGCAACTGCTAATGGAATGGTTAATGGATGCCCAGCTCCAAAAAGATGAATAGGCTTAGACGGGATTGTTTTTTTTAAAGTACAAATTATTTCAGAAAGTTTAGCAAATTCATAGGCTTCCATCAACTCAACTGGACTTCCTAAAGCCATTAATTTAAAATTCATATCGTCAAAGAGTTTTGCAGACTGTTCTACTAAATCTAAGTGTTCTGCACCTTGAACAGGCCCAGCCCATATGGTATTTATTTCATTACCATTACAACTGTTATCCTTAATTACTTCAACAGTTTCTTTAACATTACTAATTGTTTGATTGACATATTTAATTGCTTTACTATATTCAAGTCCGAAACCTGTTGGTTTGTCTAAAGGAACCGCTATATCAGTTTTTATGTCTATTTCAAATTTTGCCATTTCAACAGGTCCTATATCAATATTTCCATACTCCAATACTTGATAACCGCCAGAATCTGTCATCACAATACCATCAAAATCAATTATTCTGTGAATTCCTTGCTTCCGAGCGTCATCTCCATAGCGTTTTAGAGTAATATATGCATTAGTAATAATTGCTCTAAATCCCATTTTTTTGATTAACTTTACATCTACCATTTGTTTTATGGGATGGACAACTGGAATAAATGCTGGCGTATCTATTACTCCATGTGCTGTATTTAATTTTCCTATTCGTCCGCCTAGGTCACTATGTCTGACCTCAAACGACAATGTTATTTCTTTGTCTCCCTTACAAATTCATCATAAATTGCTTTTATTCTATCAGCAGCGAGTCCTGTACCTTCTTCAATGCCATTCTGAGTAACTTTAATTTTATCCATAACTATAATAGCTCCAACATCTTCTCTAACTTTTACTAAACCTGGAAAAACCCTTGAAAATCTCTCTGCAAGAGCTTTTAAATCAAATGGTTTTTCCATTAATCTAATTTCCTTTATAAATGAACCATTGATGATTATTTTTATTATTCCACTAGTTTCTAAATCTTCTAGTATTACATCTAATTTTTCATTTATACCAATTAATGTCCCACCATAGGTTTTTTTATCTGATGTTTCTATGGATACCTTCTTTCCTAAAAATTGAATTGATTCCTCTCCAAATTTTCTAAATGCTACAGACAAGCTAATTCGATTGTGGTTATAATAGCAGCTATATATAATTTCAATATCTACTGCTTTTTTCCATTATTTATCCTAATTTAACATTTTTTATATTTAGTTAATGTATAAAAATTTTCTGTTATCTCCATTTTTATATATTACATCTAACCAATCAACTAATCCTATTTGTCTCTTTGATTTGTGATCATAATTATAAATAATTTTCTTCACTGATTCTTCCGGATCATTATGAGTTGTATCTATTTCTGAAATTTTCTTTTTACCAAATACCTTTAAAGTATCATAAAAACATATTCCTAAAATTTCACAGAGTATATTTTCTTGCAACTTCTTATTAGAATACTTTCGTTTCTTATATACATCTATCAAAGAATAAGGAGATTTTCTGAGTATAGCTATGAAATCTAATTCATTTCTTTTAATTACGTATGGTAAAAGATGTCCAACTACTATTACATTACCATTAATTAATTCTTTTAATAAGAATAATCTCGTTTTTTTTATATCAGCTTCGGATGTTTCATAATTGAAAGCTTGATTTGATATAATTATTTTGTTTATGTCAATTATTTTACTATTTTTTATTTTTTTAGATAGCAAATCGGTTATTGTATGTTTACCAACACCAGGATTACCTGTAATTCCTATTCTTATCATACTATATAATATAATAATAACTTTAACTCAAATCTATAAAGACATAGAAAAAAAGCTTGTGACAAAAATAATAAAAAATGAATTGAAATTTTCTATTCGATTGTAGTGTATTGTGTTTTTAACCTTCTTCCCAGCCCTTGTCAAATACACCGTTTTTGTGTAATGGGACTGGTTGTCCTGGTGTGTATTCCATTGGTCTCATCCAGAATATTGCGTGTGTCGGACAAACTCCTACGCAAGCTCCATCAGAAATGCATCTTTCTGGATAAAATACAAAGGCTTTACCTCTTTTCCAACCCTCTACAGGTTTTACTCTGAGAACGTCTGGACCAAGAGCAGTACAAATTTCTACACAAAGTGCACATCCAATACATCTTTGTTCATCAACATCTGGAAGTATTGCAATTGTCATTCAATATTCACTAATGGTCCGATGTTGGCGAAACTATTTAAACCCTATGTCTATATCAAAACAGCGTTATATCCATATTATCAAGTCAAATGATGATAATATTAATATAAAAAATTTTAAATAATAAAAAGCTAAAGTATAATTTTTATTTTTTAGTCATTCTCAATACGTCTACTTGTCCACTATGGAGCCAATCTTTTAGTTCTTCATGTGATGGCTTTGCATCATGTTTTCCTGCTAAGTGCAAATGAAGAAGAACATAATTAACTTGGTTCAATAATGGTTTATTATTTTCGTCTCCTCTACGTGCTTTTTCTTTTAAATCTGCTGGAACAGTATTCCACCAGTCACTAAAACTTCTACCCATGTTAACAGTTAATAATATAGATTAATAAGCCTTTTGGGATTTTTTAACACTGTTATAAAATAATTTTTCTAATCTATAAATGATCAACTACTTTCAAATAATAATCCAAATTGATTATAAATATATTCTCATTATTATTTTGTTAATCTATGTCGTTTTCATTTGACGAGATTCTTAAAGCATATGAATTTTACACATACTATAAACTACAAAAACCATTGTCTTGTCATCATAAACGATTTATATTTCCATTATTTTCTGGAACCTATTTTTGTTATAGAAAAATTGACGTTTTACGTGTAATATCAATTGCCCAAGCTCTTTCTGTTAATGCGAAATATATCGATATTGGATGTGGTAATGGAGATTTCCTACGAAGAATAAGAAAATATTTACCACAATCTATAGGTATAGAACAAAATCTATTGCCTCTTTATTTATTAAAAAATACTAAACCCGATTATATACATTCAATTCCTATTGAATTGTTCACAAATACATACACATTTGATTTAGCCTTTGTTGGATGGATGCAACCAGGTGTTGATTTTCGTAAATATGTTGCTAAATTGACAAATTGTATAATAACTACATTTGATTCTGGAGGACAATGTGGTATAAACGGAGGTTGTGAATATGAAGAATTTGGCTTCCAAAAAATTGCTTCTTGGAGAACTCCATCATGGTTCGATGTAAATACTGAACTTATGAACAATTACTATACTGGTTCATTAACAAATAAAGCAAATTTAAGGCAGCATTTATCGAGATTAAGAACAGCTAATAATTTCTGGTATATATATTCTATTAATAGTATATCCAATAAGATCATTGATGCCTTAAAAGCGCAAATTCAAAAAGAAGAAAACGATTATTTATTTTCCAAAGAAAAATTTGATTTTGAAGATGTTTTAGACGAATGTGGTTTTGGCTACTATGAGAAATTGTCCTCTTTGATTTCCACAGAAAAACATTTATGGAAAGTAAATTTTTATTAGATATAAAATAAATTAAATATTTCAAAACTAAAAAGTTATCAAGTTTATCATTTACAAAGGTACTAGAACTAGATAGATTATATTAGTCATACTTTACAAAGGGTAAAAACTATAGTGGGAAGACCGAGAAAATTATATTTGTCATAAATATAGCAAATAAGGATATCAAGAAAAGAATCCTGCCAGAAACTAGAACTATCCAAATCCAAAGACTAGAATATATCTGAGGAGTTCATTATAGTTTGACATTACTGATAAAAAAATAAGGATTAGAAGTAATTATTTCTCATATTCATTTAGGGGTTGTTTGTGATTGTGTTCATTTAGTTTCTTCTACTGAACCAAAAGATTCTTTCACTTTGACAATTGTGTTTTTTTCATTAGTATCTTGTGATATCATTATTATTATATAATTTGAAACAAATTATTTATTGATGGTAGAACTTAGTTACTTACAAAGTGGTAACAACCTTCCCTAGATATATAGAATGATGGATTATTTCATATGTTTCTCAAATATATCACATATTTGACGTGGTTCATACCTATTTTTTAAATTAGCTTAAAACTTTAATAATAATTGTAAATGTTATGCTTGGAAATCTTCATAGGTTAAACTGGTATACATTCCTTTCATATTTACACCAAAGAGCTTTTCAGATTTGTTTGATTATCAGATAAACTATTTTAAACTTAGAAAAGAAAAAAATGAAATATTGTTATCACAATAGATAGAATTACTAGACAAAACATTAATTCAAAAAAAATAATTCAACTATACTATTATTGTTTTTGTTAGCTTATTATCAAAATATTTAATTAAATATTCTCTAATCATCAATAATCTTTTTATAAATTGATAGAGATTGTTTGCTCTATAAATTATCTGATATTTTGATTTATTATTATCTTCTTTTGATTCATATACATTTAATTCAAACTTGTCATTTTTCAATAGATTAAAGAAAAATTTCTTGTTTGTAATTTTTTCAAAACAACTTAATTCGTAGTCTATATAATTGAGAAACTGTTTGGGCAATATATCATTACTAGCATTAATACCATTAAAATTGTTAAACATCAATTCTTTCTTTAGTATCTTTTTATTATTTAATACTTTAATTCATTAGTTACTGTTGAATCATATAGTTGATACTTCATTAACGATCTTTTTTATTATGAACTATTATTGGTCTAGTTATAGCTCCTTCCGACGCTGAATTTACTAAAGATGCATATTTTGCCAATACACCACTTTTATAATGTGGTTTTATAGGCTTCCATTTTTTTTCTCTTCTTTTGAATTCAGCTTTTGATATCAAGAGATCAATAAGACCTTTTTTGACATCAATATCAATTAGGTCGCCATCTTTTACTAAACTAATAGGACCTCCAACCATTGCCTCTGGAGATACATGTCCTATCATAAATCCTCTTGTTGCACCTGAGAATCTTCCATCAGTTACCATAGATACTTTGTCTCCAAGGCCCTGTCCTACTAATGCTGCGGTAACAGCTAGCATTTCCCTCATACCTGGACCACCCTTAGGACCTTCGTACCTTATTACTAGTACATCACCTTCAACAATTCTATTTTTTGATATTGCCCTAAATGCATTCTCCTCAGTCTCAAAAACTTTTGCTTTACCTACGAACTTGGTTAACTTCATTCCAGCAATCTTTACTACAGCACCATCTGGCGCTAAAGATCCCTTTAAAATCTTTATTGTTCCTTCTTTCTCAATGGGATTTTCATAAGGACTCAAAATATTATCATCGATATTTGAATTTAAGTTAAACGACTCCAAGTTTTGTTCCATTGTTTTGCCAGTAACTGTTAATGTCTTTCCATTTATGAGCCCATTTTTTAATAATGTTTTTAATACAATTGGCACCCCACCGATTTTGTCCAAATCTAACATAACGTATAGTCCACCAGGCCTCATATTCACAATATGAGGAGTACGTTTTCGTATTCGTTCGAAATCCTTTAAAATTAAATTTACACCCATTTCTTTAGCTATTGCTAATAGATGTAATACTGCATTTGTCGATCCTCCTAATGCATTTACAATAGTTATTGCATTTTCAAATGCTTCGAAAGTCATTATGTCTTTTGGACTAATATCATTTTCTATGAGAGTTGCAATAGTCTTTCCTGTTTCATAACAAATTTTATTTCTCTTTTCGCTCTCTGCTGGAGGAGAAGCACTACCAGGCAACGACATTCCCAAAGCTTCGCTAACAGATGCCATAGTATTTGCAGTATACATCCCAGCACAAGAACCAGCGGATGGACAAGCAACATTTTCTAGTTGAATTAATTCTTCTATACTGATTTTGCCCGCGTCAAATGAACCAACAGCCTCATAAACGTCTTGTATTGTTACATCCTTATTGTGCCAATTTCCAGGCATTATTGTTCCTCCGTAAACAAAAATTGAAGGTAAATTTAATCGAGCCATACCAATTAATGTGCCTGGCAAACTCTTATCACAACCTGAAATTCCCACTAAACCATCATATTGATGTGCTCTCATCATGATCTCTATCGAGTCTGCTATTATTTCTCTACTAACTAATGAGGCCTTCATACCCTCATGTCCCATGGCTATACCATCAGATACTGCAATAGCAGTAAACTCTCTAGGAGTACAATTCACATCTGATGTTCCCTTCTTTGCAAATTGTGCAAGTTTACCTAAATGTATGTTACATGGTGTTGCTTCATTGCAAGTAGAAGATATACCAATAATAGGTTTATCCAAATCTTTGTCTGTTAATCCCATTGCTTTATACATAGCTCTGTGAGGTGCCCTAGATGGTCCTTCAAGAGTTTTTCTACTTGGTAATTCCATTAAAATAAGAATACAAAAGTATTATTTTAAGAGTTTTTCCTTCAGAATTATGAGATAGAGTATAAATATTGTTTATTCTATAGTAGCGGTAATTTTTAGTGTATCAATCCCTTCAATCTTAAAGATAGTTTCACACATTCCACACTCAACACTTCCATTAGTCAAATCAGCAACAGATATTTCATCATTATGGTATTCACATTTAGGACAATTAAATGAGAAAAGTACATTAAAATTCTCTATCTCGATAGTTTCTGCCATTATGTAAAAGATAGGAGGAAATAGCTATATTTAAAATTGGCTATAATTTTTATACTTATTTAAAACTGCATTCAGAATACCAAGAAATAAAAGTAATATTAGTAATGATAGAAAAAGTTATTATGATTAACAATAGTGGTAATTATAAGTGTATTTTCTGTTCAATAATTAATGGAACTAGTGAGGGAATAACAGTTTATGATAATAATCATTTTTTTGTATTGATGGATAAATATCCAATTAGTAATGGACATACATTGGTGATTCCAAAAATACATTATGATAATTTACTTTCAATGCCTCATGAAGAAGTAGGGAAATTATACTCTCTTGTTAGTATTATAGCTAAAGCAGTAGTTTCAGCTGTTTCTGCAGATGGGTTTAATATAGGACAAAATAATGGAAAATCAGCTAATCAGATTATTCCTCATGTACACGTTCATATTATTCCCAGATTTAAAAATGATAATTCTTATGGGAAATGGCCTACCAGATATATCGCAAACGAAGACGAATTAAATAATTTCTCTAAAAAGATAAGAAATCAATTAAATGTTTTGTCTATCTTAGATTAGTTAAATATAACTCATTATTCTTGATGTTTATTTATCTTGTTAAGATAATTTGAATATGCTTTATTATTGTAATTATATTTATCTTAATAAATACACAATATCTAGACGATCTATTTTGATTTAATTTCTCGAGTTCCTCCCATATAGCTTTGCAAAATCTCTGGAATTATCACTCCATTATTTGTTTGATAGTTTTCTAAAATTGCTACTAAGGTTCTTTGAATTGCTACCAGTGTGCTATTTAATGTATAGACTAACTTCGTATCTTCATTTGGTTTATCTCTAAACCTTATTCTTAATCTTCTAGCCTGATAATCAATGCAATTTGAACATGAAACTATCTCTCGATAATTTTTCTGTGCTGGTATCCATGCCTCAATATCGTATGTCTTAGATGATATCTTGCCTAAATCAGCAGAGCATAATAGAACTACTCTATATGGTATTCCGAGTTTTTTATAAAATTCCTCTGCAATATTTAACATTCTTTCATGTTCTTGCCAAGAATTTTCTGGTCGAGAATAGACAAATTGTTCTACCTTATCAAAATGGTGAACCCGGAAAATCCCTTTCATATCTTTTCCATGGGCTCCTGCTTCTTTCCTAAAACAGGGACTAAATCCTGCATATCTTAGAGGTAATTTAGAACCTTCTAATATTTCATCCATGTGCATTGCAGCCATAGCATGCTCTGAAGTTCCGATCAGAAATAGATCTTCATCTTGAATTTTATATATCACATCTTTAAAATCTTCTAAAATTACTGCTCCTTCCATTGCATTTTTTCTGATCATATATGGCGGTTGTAATAATGTATACCCTTTCTCATAAATAAAATCAAGAGCGAAACTTATTATTGCATGATTTAGTTTTACTAAATCATTTTTTAAAAAATAAAATCGTGATCCTGATATCTTTGCAGCTTTTTCAATATCAATTAAGTCGAGGCTTTCTCCAATATCAACATGGTTCCTTATTGTATCATCAAATTTTTTGATTGTTCCATGAGTTCTAATTATGACATTATTTGTTTGGTCTTTTCCAACTGGAACGGAATCATGTACATAGTTTGGAAGCAACATCATCAAACTATAAAATTTTGAATTATTACCAGAGATTTTTTCTTCTAGTAATTTGATTCTCTTCCCTGTCTCTTCCATTTGCTTAATATAAGTCGAAATATCTTCATTTTCCCTTTTTTTCATAGCTATGTTATTAGCAATATTATTTTTTTTATGTCTCTCTAATTGTAGGCTTGCGATTAATTCACGACGTTTTTTATCTAAATTTATTAAATCATTTAAAGGAAATTTTACATTTCTTTTATCTAGCATATCTATAATTTTGTCTAAATTATCTCGTAGATTTTTCGGATCAATCATGCTTTATCACTTTTTTAGCAAGAGAAATATGATGTAGTATCTCATTTATGGTACTTATTAGGGTATCAATTTTAGTTGAAGATGTATTAATCATCAAAGATTTATTATTTATTGACATTTTCATAGAAAGCTCATCAGGAAAATTGATGTTATCAGGCAATAAAGTATTCAAAATTGCATCTCTTTCATTTTCTTTTGCAAACTCTATTTCAATATTAATTGATATTCTACAATCATGATGATTTTCTTTCATATTGTGAAATTCCGTTTCTTATGATAGATGTGAATTCTTCAATTTTTGAATAAGATACTTTTAGGGTATGTATATTAGAAATACTTCTATCTACTTGAAATATAATATCTGGGGATTGTTTTAATATATAATCAATATCAAATTTTAAATCACAGTTATTACCTTTTATGCTATAAAATTTATAATTATTATCATTTGATAAAGTTCTTAAAAAAAACCATTTTTTTCTAAAAGTTATTGATTCACTTAAAATTACAACAATTTCTTTTACAATGTCATCTGTTAAAAGACCCTCTCCATTAATAAATACAAATGAACCATTATCAATCAAGCGCCATTTCTCTTTAAATATTTTTTCTAATGAGTTAACAATATTAGCTTTATAACTATTAGTCAATTGTTCAGTTTCTATCAATGTTTTGTTTCTCTCTCCCAAGCATATCCCTATTGCTAATTCAGACTTCATATTTCTTATACAAGCGTTGATCACAAATGCAAATTCTCTTCCATCATGTAGTATACTATTATTGTCCTCTTTTACAAATTCGTATAATTGATTTACTAGTTCGTTGGAAATATTCTCAATAATCTCTTTGTTACTATTATTTCTACTTGATAAAAAAATAAATTTAGTGATTGCGTCTAAAATAATATTTTTTTCTTCTTCAGATATTTCTGCAAAAGTTCTCAATTTGCCATTCTTATGAGTATTAATCCCTGAATTTTTCAAAATTTTATAGCAATTTTCTTTGTTCCATGTAACACCTTCTATAAATGGTGAAATATTATAAGCTAATGCTTCATGTATGGGCCTGTATCCAAGAGTATTAAAAACTAAATCTGTCTTAATATTTACATTTCCAGTTGATGAAGCAACTGATGCAATTTCGGAATTTAATCCAGTTAATGATTTTTTCACTCCTATATCTTGTTTTTCTGCTAATGCAGAAACTATAGCTAAAAGTGACAACTTTTTATTTCCTTTATTTAATCTTTCCGCTATTAAATAGGCTAGTCCTCCTGATGATATTTCATTTTTTCCATTAATTCCATATATGTATGGATTTAGTAAATATTCCTCATAGTCCTTTAAATTTTGAGATATTTGATTATGATCTATGATTAAGAACTTATCTTTTAGATTCTTAATTTTTCCAATATCTTCTATATTTAAATCTATAAAAATATTAAAATCATGATCTTCAGAAATTATTCTTGCGGCAGTATCAGGATCTAAATAATCAATAGTACGAAAAGTAAATCTTGTATCTAATTTTAATAATGCTGTAGATATGATTGTACCAGATATTAATCCATCACAATTTCTTCTAGAAATTAGAAAAATGTCTTTATCAATATTTGAGTATATTCTTTCGCCATTGAATTTAAGAGCAGTTTCAAGCTCTTTTTTAACCATTATTATTTATTCTAATTGTGCTATTACTGCAGAATACTTCCAGTTTGAAGGAATCTTTCCATTGTATTTGTAATATTTAGAAATCCTATGAATTTTTGATTCTATTAATTCTAAAGAGCGAACATTCCTATGATCGCTATTATGAGTTTTTAAATGTTTTTGAAGTCCTAACGCTTTCTGTAATAGTCTATTTAAATCTTCAGGCATTGTGGAGCGAATGTTATTATCTTTTAGAATCGTTGTAATGGATTTTCCTAGTATTGGTTTAACAAGGGGAATAGCATATTCATCTCTAAGTTTTAATCCAATTTCAGTTGGTGATAATCCTTCATCAGATAATTTCACAATAAGTTCTACTATTTCCTTTGGTTTTTGATTAATCCAACTAGGAGCATCTTTAGTTGCCGGCCTAATTGAATGAGATTTTCCATGAGTATGAGCATGAGTGCGAGCCATATTATATTAATTTTTTTGTATATCTTAAATGTTTACTTAATTATCTTGTTTCGTATAATAAAAGTTAAATAATTGAAATTAAAAGTGAAGATTAGGATGAATAAACCAAATATATGGATAGCGACTGCAATAGTAATGGTGATAGGAACTACTTTCTTAGGATTCCAATCAGCGGCAGCACAATATGCCGGTAGTTCAAATCTAGAAGAAGAATTGAAACTAGCACAAGAAAAGGTTTCAAGTGCTGGACAACAAGGAGCTTATGGTTCAGGTACATCAATGTTAAGTGCAGATACTAGTCAAACCGCTATTTTTATAGTAGTACTAGTAGCAATATTCGGTGGAGTTGCAGCTGCATTCTTTGCTATGAGTAGAAGTAGACATAGAGAACCAGCTAAATACTAATTTTTTTTTATTTGAAAAATTATTCTTTCAATTATAACTTAATATTAATTAATATTATTTATAATAATCATATATGTTATAATTTAAAATTCGGACAACTTTTCCAACAAATTATATCTTATTTAAAAGTTTTAATGGAATATTAAATACCAAAATGTATATATCACAGCCTTTGATTGCTATATGATATGGTAGTAGGTGCTATAACCAATCTCAGTGCAATGATTAGTAACGGATTTAATAGTCTAATTCAACAAATAGGTCCAAACTATGATCCATTGTTCTACGACGTTATGGTGTATATTTTCGGTACAATTTTATTTGCGGTCTTCCTACTTGGAGTAATTTCATTTTGGCTAAGAAGGAAAGGACTTGGCGGAGCTTCTGCAAAAGAACGTTGGACACAAGAATTGGAAAAATACTTTGAAAGAGAACAGATTGGTTTAATTCCAGATGAGAAACATCACTGGTAAACCATTATAATGATGGTTTGTTTGACAAAACAAATCATGTTTAATCTTTTTTTATTTTATCTTATTTAATAATTAGGATTTCTGGCTATGTTAGCTTAACGATATAGATTTAGCTTCTATATCTCAGAAGAGAAACATACTTGTTGCTGAAAAGTTCATTAGATCTCGTTGAGAAATATGGAAAGCATACAGTTTACTCTAATGGCGGTACATGGTAACCTCAACATGTAAGATACTGAGATTAAAACATTATTTACATGCACCATAAGAGAAAAGTCTTATCGAAAGGATAGTACAGCATTTAAAGAGTTGAATCTTTTGATGACTATTACTCATGCAATAGTAAAAGAAGAGATTGTGATGATGGTCATGTATATAACTGGGTTGAACTATTTGTATCAATGTACAATAATATCATAGTAGCAAAGAATAATCCTGTACAATAATAAAGGAGGAGGTAGTATTTTCTTTAATTAACACAGCCGGTTTTCTACACTAAATATTAAAAATATTTATTTATTGTAATTTGTAGCCTAGTCTATACCGGCCATTTGATATCTATATATTTGTTATTTATAATAATAAAGTATTAACATATGCTATACAAGTAGCAACATCATAAATATTATTTCAGTAAATTGTAGAACTAAATTTTAAAAATAAAAAAAGAGTAGGTTATTTTAAATAACTTGCCATGGTCTAGTAGCAAAAGTTACTCCAAGTCCAGCGCCAATAATGATTACTTGATACCATACATTTTCCCATGGTACTGGCTTTAGTATTGCAGGACCAGTTACCTGAACTGTTTGACCTGGGCCTAAACCTGGGCCTACCGTTGCAACGTTAAGCTGGGTATGAACGTGGTATACACCTGGTTCTAGGGCTTTTGCAGTTACTGTGTATGGAATTGTAGCCTGAGGTTCAAGTACAAATACGTTACCTGGTGGGTCTCTAGCAGTAAATTCCCATCTATTACCTGCGTTAGTAGATTCACTAAAGAGAGAAATCCATGCTCTTAATGGTCTATTGACTAGACTTTGTAATGTGCCTGTTACTGTTATTTCCTCTCCAGTTTGCAAATTTTGTGCTGAAAAAGCTTCATCCTGAATTCTAACGAATCTACTTTGAAGCTGTGCCTGAACACCATGACCCTCAGCATCCTTAACTGGAATGAGAGTTACTGCAGTAGACATCACAATAACTATAGCTATAGTTACCGCTAATGCACTTTTTATCATATCGTATAGTAGGGAAGGCGAATAACATGGATATATGTTTTGCTGTTTCGTATTCTTTCATTTGTAAAACATTTTTATAATAATAAAACGTATAATTGATAGTTAAAACTAAATAAATCTACATATCTATCCTGGTCATCATTATACAAAGGAATAGAAAAATTTAAAAAGGATCTTCAGACACTAATATTACATGACTTTACCAAAAGGATATAGTAGCGGTGGAAGAAGAGTTGACGGTGGAAATCGTGATGAAATAGAGCGTATGATAGGCCGTAGAGTTGAAAACATGAATGGAGTTTACATTCTTGGGTTTATCTTATGCTGGGTCGCAACTGCCGGAGGTATATATGTTGGTGTAACAGTATATCCGTGGGCTTATCCATTACCTAGTGGAATGTATGCATTATCTGTACTTACCGTCATAGAAATATTAGGAGTAATATTTATTATAAAAGTAGCAAATGAAAAACCAATGCGTCCATAACCTTTTTTTAATCTATTAATACTTTTTAAAATCTTTTTTAGTTATTAACCATAATTAGTAACAATATAAGGAATATAAATTAATTCAATAAAAAAATAAAATTTTATATACAACTTTCAATCGTAGGATGTTAATGGTCTGGCTACGACGTACAACGCACTATCTATTCATAGTGGTCGTTGCTGTTAACAGTACATTATTGACTATCAATGCTGGTGACTATATCTTCTATACTGATTGGGCGTGGACTTCATTTGTAGTATTTTCTATTTCACAATCTACTATGCTTGTGGTAGGGGCGATTTATTATATGCTCTTCACAGGAGTTCCAGGTACAGCTACGTATTACGCAACAATTATGACAATATATACTTGGGTTGCAAAAGGTGCATGGTTTGCTTTAGGATATCCGTATGACTTTGTAGTAGTACCAGTTTGGATACCTTCGGCAATGTTATTAGACCTATCATATTGGGCTACACGACGAAACAAACATGCAGCCATTCTAATAGGTGGAACACTAGTTGGAATGTCATTGCCTGTATTCAATATGATAAACCTGTTGCTAGTTAAGGATCCTCTAGAAATGGCATTCAAATATCCTAGACCTACGTTACCCCCGTATATGACACCTATAGAACCTCAGGTCGGTAAGTTCTACAATAGTCCTGTAGCCTTAGGAGCAGGTGCAGGTGCAGTGCTTTGTGTGCCAATAGCAGCACTAGGCGCGAAGTTGAATACTTGGACTTACAGGTGGATGGCAGCCTGGAGTAAATGGGATTAAAATCCCTCATTTTTCATTTTAATTTTTTTGAAACATATTTAATACTACTAAAGTTTTGATATAAATATAAAATTTCTTGATTTAAATTCTACTAATTAAATACAATAAAAATTACAATAAAAATAATTTAATTATATGTATACTTGCTTTATGCATTCACTTTGAGTGATTTTAATAATTCATTTATGTTAGAATTAGTTTTATTTTTATCCAAAATAATTTCTTGACTTGCAGGAGGATACTTCATATAATTATCTATTTTCATCGCAATTCTTTCGTCATACGATGCAACATTTTCATTTTGATAAAATATTCCAATTGGTATCTTATCTCCCCATTCATTTGACTTTTCAAAAACTCTGGAAGCAATTTCATAATATTGATCTGGGTCTTTTACTTCTCCATTATAACCAGAATTGTCTAATTTATATATACGCGGGATGGGTTTTCCATTTTCTTGATCAGTATTGTCTAGACCTTGGAACCATTCCTTAGTATTTATATCATTGTAAGTTGGACAGGGTTGTAGTACATCTAAATAAGCTAATCCTTTATGTTTTACAGCCTTTACTATCAAATCTTTAAGATGTCTTATATCGTACGCATAACCTCTTGCAATAAATGTAAAACCAGAAATAAAAGCAAGTGCTATTGGATTGATAGAATCATTAACGTTAGGTTGAGTCAATGATTTTGTCTTCATACCTAATTTTAATGTGGGAGAAGCTTGTCCCTTTGTTAATCCATATACCCCGTTATTGTAAATAATATATGTCAAATCTATGTTTCTTCTTCCAGAACTAACAAAATGTCCAACACCTATTCCAAGGCCATCTCCATCTCCACCAACGGCAATTACTTCGAGGTCAGGATTACATAGTTTAGCCCCTTGAGCAAATGGAAGTACTCTACCATGTAATGTATGTATTCCATATGTGTGAATAAAATGAGGAGTTTTTCCTGAACATCCAATACCTGAAAAAATAGCAGCCTTATGTGTAGGGACTGCCAGTTCCGCTAATGCCATTTGTATGGCATTTAATATTCCAAAATCGCCACAGCCTGGGCACCAATCATTATGTACTTCTGTTTTATAATCTGCCGGTTTAAGTGCCATAATCTAAAACAATTCTCCTCTTATCTATATTATTATCCACTATCCCCTTTATTACTCTATATAACTCATCACAGGAAATAGGCCTGCCATTATATTTTACTATTTCATAATCTATATCTCTCTGTAAATTCTGTTTGATAAGCTTTGCTAATTGAGATGAATAATTCATTTCTATGTTAATAATTGTTTTAGCTGAATTTAACAGCTTTTCTAATAATTGGTGAGGAAAAGGATTCAATAATTTAATCTGTACAAATTTTATTTTTATTCCTTCTTTGTTTAACTCATCTAAAGTGTCGAGAATAGCTCCCTTTGTGGATCCCCAGCTAGTAATTACAATATCAGAATTTTCATTATATGATAAAGCTTTGTCCTCGTCTTGTATTTCCTGTAAAATCAAATTTAATTTGCTCATACGTTTATCCATCATTTTTATTCTAATGGTAGGATCTTCTGTAATGTGTCCTTCTTCATTGTGCTCATCACCAGTATTCCAAAATATTCCATTCTCTGTGCCAAGTGGTGGTCTAGGAGAAATTGATGTATTTTTTTGCAACTCAAATCTTTTAAAATGTTTTAATTTGTCCTGATCTTTTGTTTTATTATTAATTTTCTTAATAAGATATCCTCTATCAATACTGATTTTATTGGGATCAAAATTTTTACAGGTCATTACGCTACTTGCTATTGCTTTATCTAGTAAATGAATTACCGGTAACTGAAAAATCTCTGCAAAATTAAATACTTTTAATGTATCATAAAAACTTTCTTCAATATCCCCCGATGCAAACACTATTCTAGGAAATTCTCCATGACCTGCATTGATTGCAAATAATAAATCTCCTTGCTCATGTCGAGTAGGAAGACCTGTCGATGGACCTGCTCTTTGATACAGTGATACTACTAACGGAACTTCATTAATACCTGCCCATCCCAAGGCCTCCGCCATTAATGAAAAACCAGGTCCAGAGGTTGCAGTTGCAGTCCTAGTTCCAGTCAAAGCTCCACCAATAGCCATAGTTATTGCAGAAATTTCATCTTCTGTCTGCATTACCAATACTGACCCCTTATTGCCATCTATTTGTTCTATTACTTGATTTGTCTCTAAAAATTCACTATCTTCACTTGCAGGTGTTATAGGATAATATGTCTGGAATCTACATCCAGCCACTATTTTACCTAATGCAGATGATTGACTTCCTTGTACTAAAATAATATCAGAAAAATCCATTTTATTTTTAGAAAAAGTAAATTTATTATTCTGAAATATCTGTTCGGCATAATTATAGGCGTATTCTGCAGCTGCGACGTTGATTTCTGCGATTTTTGGCTTTGTTCTAAATATATATTTTATTGCACGGGATAATGCTTGACGATCAATATTAATAAATGATAAAGATATAGATAATGCCAAGACATTTATCATTCGAGCAAGTTTACTTAATGCAGGATTATTAGTATGTTCTGAAAAGTTTTTTAATAGTTGATGATATGGAATTCCGTAACATTTTATAGAGTTTAGTTGTATTTTTTCTAATAATTTTTTGATTGTAAGTGGATCATCACCATTGTAATTACAATATTTTGTTATCGTGTTTTGAACATCAGAGTCTAACGTCGGAATTTCATTTATTGATGTTTCAATCAATTCAGAATTAAATATAATGATTCCATTAGTAGACACATCTTTTGCATGTCTAAATAACGTCTCGGCATCAAAAGATACTAGAATATCTATAGATTCTTTATGTGATCGTATTGGTTTATTTGATACTCTAACAGTGAAATAGCTATGTTCTCCTTTTATATTTGAATAGTATTCTCGTTTTCCAAAAATATATAACCCATCTTCGGCACAAGTTTTAGAAAAGATATTAGCTGCAGAATCAACACCACTTCCTTGAGCTCCGCCAATTACCCAAGTGATCTCATTTACAATTTTATCGTGCATTCTATAATTTATATGGTACTTTTATCTAATAAATATCTTAAAAATAGAATTTATCCACCGCCAGTAACAGCATCATGTAAACAACATTCACAAGAAGTAGTTTCTCCACAATATGGACATACACACATGCATATTTCTATGGGATTTCCACAATAATCACATGATGTTTCAATATCCCTAATAGGATTTTTGACTGTGGTATTCATTTTTAATATAACCATATACCTTCTTATAAATAATTATTTATATGAATTTAATTATTTCATTTAATAAATTTTGAAAAGGTTTATGTTTTAATTATAATTAGTAAATATTATGTCTAATGAAGAACTTGAAACCGAATTTGAAGAGGACTTGAAAGAAAGCTACGATGAATTTGAATGCATAGATAATTTGGATGAGGAATAATATGAAAAAAATATAGATATTTGATATTAAAATCGGCTCATATCGATTAAGTTAAGATACAATTAAGCTGAGTCATTTCCTTAACTCGAAATTCTTGTAATTTATTATTGTATCATTATACACGGTATAAAAATTGTATCCAATTATGTTCATGAAATAAATTGCAATTATTTTGCAACAATAGATAGTAATCAGCACCAAAATTTTCTATTCTATCATTGAAATACTGCATCTTGTTCCATCAAACTTTTCTTTAATTATTGATGTAAATAGTGTTTCAATCCTAAAAACTTACATGTTTTATTATTATATGTAACTCATCCATCAGTGTAAACTGTATAATTTCTATATTTCTCAACTGTATGGTTTCTATATTATCATGATTTAAATATTCATCTATTCTGAAAATAATTACTTCATTTTTGTCTCTAAAAAATATTACTAATGCTTTAGACTTATTACGCAAACTTTAACTAAGAAAATAAAGATAAAGTAATAGTTGATATCCAAATTCTTCCAATCTAATACCCCATATTGAAATAGAAATACACAGCTATAAGTTTTACCTCAACTTAACACAGTCTAATCATATATATTTCCAATAATTTCTAATTCTATAAATAAATAACACAAGCTAATTATATATAGTATGGTCTCTGAAGGTTCAGAATATAATAAAATTTACAATGCTATTTGTTCTGCTATAGCAAATTTAAAAGAAGAAGGAATAGATATAATAACTAAATTTGAGAAGGATTCTGGATTTATTGGAATATATACATCGGATACTTCGATTTTAAAGAGGGCTAAAAATGGTTTAAACGAAATATTAGAGTTATCATATTCTACAGCAGAACATCATCCTTATTGGAATTTAATATATAACACTTCCGAAATTGCAAAAACTACACTAGATAGTTGGAATGAAAATTTTAGTCTTGATCAGATACAAGAAATGCTTTGGAGAAATGATGAAATTAAAAATACTCTCAATAAATTAGAAAAATAAGATTCATCTTTAGTTTGTTATTGCTAACAATAATCATATAAATTTAATAGTATTAAAAAATATAAACAGTCGTTTAATGAAATGGCTTATAATTTTATTTGTAATTACTTTAGTTTTTTTAGTTATATTCAAATTTCTATATTTTGGAGAATCTATTCCAATTTTAAATTTGTCTAATAATTTCGGAAATAATTCTCAAACATCCTTTTATCTAAATGGTTCTATATTTTCTTTAATCTTCATTGGAGATGAAATTCATGTGGAGGATAATAATAATTTTGCAAATCTTTTAAATTTAGATAAAGAAAAAGAAGATGTAAATTTTGTAGATTTTTTAACAAATAGTTTAATTGATATTATTTCTAATGAAGGCGATTCAAGTTTTTCTTTAGAACAAGTACTTTCAAATTCAAATATTACTACATCTACTAATCCTAATAATTTAAAAAAACTTCTTCTTCTTAATGGCAGTTGGAATTTAGATGTAAAAAATGGGAATGTTGTATCATTTGATGCTAAAATATCTACAATAAATAAAGATGGAATGTTCCCACATATGTATGAAATTCTAAATCTAGTAGTTGTAAATAGTAATACTCCTATTAAATTATCTCAAAGAGATAGTACTATTATAGAAGGTAGAGCAGACATTATAACTCCTGATAATATTAAAAACATTGATCTTTATTTAATTTTGCAAGAAAATTCAATAAGTATTATTTTAGACCCTAAAATATTAGGAAATGATTACAATGGACAACCTATTTATGGATTAACCAATTATATAAAAAATTAGTTGATTTACCTAATTACTTGTCCAATATGGGTAATATTTAACTTTACATACAGGTCATACCAAAACTAAACCTATAATAGATGCTTTTTAATATTTTAAATAATGACAATTTCTCTTGTAGCAACAGAGGAAGAGCGTAACGGCATCAAATTTAAGAATTTACGTAATGAACAATTAGTTCAAGGAACTACATTAGTAAAGAGAGGTTTTGCTCATATGCAAAAACATGGTGTTATTATGGATGTGACTACTGTAGAACAGGCACAGATCGCAGAAGATGCAGGTGCTGTCGCAGTCATGGTTTTAGATAAATTACCTTACGATGTTAGAAAGGCTGGAGGAGTGGCTAGGACTGCAAGTATTAAGGTTATTGAAGAAATAATGAATGAAATTACAATACCACTTATGGCAAAATGTAGGATCGGACATATATCAGAGGCAAAAATACTTGAAGTAATAGGTGTTGATATGATTGATGAGAGTGAAGTTCTTACACCTGCAGATGAGGAGAACCATATATGGAAATGGGACTATACTACTCCTTTTGTTAACGGTGCAAAGAATCTCGGTGAGGCACTACGACGAATAGAAGAAGGAAGTTCTATGATTAGAACGAAAGGCGAACCTGGAACCGGAAATATTGCAGAAGCAGTACGACATATTAAACAAGTGAATAATGATATCAGAAAACTCCGATCTGTTTATTTTGACAAAGATGAACAAGAATTAATTAAATTTTCTCGTGAACTCAAAGTTTCTTATTCCTTAATTAAGGAAACTGCTAAACTATCTAGATTACCTGTAGTAAATTTTGCAGCAGGTGGTATATCAACACCTGCAGATGCAGCATTAGTTATGAATTTAGGCTGCGATGGTGTTTTCGTTGGCTCTGGTATTTTTAAAGCAGAAGACCCAGAACAAAGAGCTAAATCAGTAGTATTAGCTACAACATATTATGATGATCCTACGATAGTTATGGAAGCTCAAAAATTAGTTGATGAGAAAAAATCATTATTAGGTCTAGATACTAAAAGTCTTGAACTACGTATGCAAGAAAGAGGCCCGACGATTTGAGTAATATTAAGATAGGAGTATTAGGAATTCAAGGAGATATAGAAGAAAACATATTATCAGTAGCAGAAGCTTTAAAAAATTTAAACTTACAGGGAACCGTAGAATCAGTTCGCTATTCCGAATCCATAGCAGAATTAGATGGTTTAATATTGCCAGGTGGTGAAAGTACTGTAATTGGAAATTTGCTCTCTATTCAAGGTAATATCTTTCAAACTATCAAGAAGAAAATCACGGAAGGTATGCCGGTGTTAGGCACGTGTGCGGGTTTGATAATGTTATCAAAACGAACATATGATAAAGTTGTTGGAGAGACAAAACAAAATTTATTTGGAGTGTTAGATGTTGTAATTGAAAGAAATGCATTCGGCAGACAGCATGAATCTTTTGAAGTTGATCTTGATATTCCAATTTTAGGTAAGGGACTTTTTAGGGGTATTTTCATAAGGTCTCCTATAATAAATAATGTTGGAGAAAGTGTAAATATCCTAACTAAACTCAATGATAAAATTGTAGCTGTCAAACAAAATAATATTATTGGAACATCATTTCATCCTGAACTTTCAAAAGATAGAAGATTACATGAATTATTTATCAAAGATAGTGTAGAATTTAGCAAAAATTAAATTTTTCTAACATGCGGGGGGTGGGATTTGAACCCACGAACCTCTAAAGGACGGGATCACCCATTTTTAGATCTTAAGTCCCGCGTCTCCAAATTTTTTGTTATTTGGCCGGGCTCTACGACCCCCGCCCATTATGCAAGTCTGATAACCCTGATATTAAACTTTACAGATGTAATTTTGTAACATTTCATTTGTCATCTTAATATATAACAGCTATTTTAATTTGACGATTTATGGAAATGGTACTGCATTAAACGGAAGTATAAATGGCACTTCGTCCTTTTCCTCGTCCTTTTCGTCCTTTTCCTCGTCCTTTTCGTCCTTTACATTATCCTCACTATCTCTATCATCATCAGCATTATTATCGTCAAATAATTCATCTAGAGAAATATCTTCAAAATCCTCGTCCTTTTCGTCCTTTACATTATCCTCACTATCTCTATCATCACTTTTCTCTTCCTTTTCGTCCTTTACATTATCCTCACTATCTCTATCATCACTTTTCTCTTCCTTTTCGTCCTTTACATTATCCTCACTATCGTCTTCCTTTCCTAGGACCATATAATTATAAGATGAAATATCAATACTTAAAAATAGTAAAATACTTAGTAAAAATGGAATGTATACTTCTTTTCTAAACAACTTCAGTACTATTACTCATATTATTTTAAATTATATTAGCTTTAAGTAATGTATTACTAGATAATAATACTGGTATATTTGATAGAAATAATTTCTATATGAAACTATCATTAGATTGTTTTGTATATTATAAACAAATTTTCTTTGACTAGTATGAAAAATGTATGATAATTATTATCCTATTCTTTTCATTTTCGAGCCACATTTTGGACACATCAAATTATCATGCTTAGTTCCACATACCATGCAATAATAGTTTACCTTGTTAGAATTGAACATGGAAAAACTCTCTACTCCTCCAAATTTTCTCATTTCTCGTCTTCTTATGTAAAAGCTCAAAAACAATACTATTGGAATTATTACAATAATTGAATAGGGAAATGGGATTATAAAAGAAATTACAATACTAATTGCAAAATATATTGAGATCCATTTTAATTGTTGTAAAATAAAATTTTTATTATTCAATAACTATATTATATATTTCATATAAATAAATCTTGATCTACTTTTAATTATTAGCATTGTATCTTAACTGTAAATGATTGAGATAACTTTAGGACATACTCCAGATGCTGATGATGCGTTTATGTTTTATGGATTAGCAAGTGAAAATGTAGGGTCTAATGAATTTCATATTACACATGTAATTGAAGATATTGAAAAGCTCAATAAACGTGCATTGAACAATGAGTTAGACATAACAGCAATATCTGTTTATGCCTATGCTTTTCTTAAGGATTATGTAATTCTTCGAAGTGGAGGGAGTTTTGGAATAAATTATGGTCCAATTATTTTAGCAAAAGAGAAATTTTTAAAAGATGATCTAAATAAAAAGATAATAGCTATACCTGGAAAGATGACTTCAGCGTATTTATTATCATCTCTTTTGTTAGGTAATTTTAAAGAAAAAGAATTACCTTTTCATATTATACCTCAAGCAATAATAGACAATCAAGTTGATGCGGGTTTAGTAATTCATGAAATTCAACTTGCTTACAAGTCATTAAATCTACATAAAATTATAGATTTAGGATCTTGGTGGCATAATCTTACTAACGGTTTGCCCGTTCCATTGGGTATCAATGTTGCAAATAATAAAACATTGACACTAGAACAGATTAGACGCTTTGATTCTTTGTTTAAAAATTCTATAATTTATGGTCTAAATAACATAGAAGAAGCGTTAGATTATGCGATGAAGTATGGAAGAAGTCAATCAAAAGATATGATATCTAAATTTGTAAAGATGTATGTGAATGAAATCACCGTTGATATGGGTGAAAAGGGAAAGACATCTATTGAACGAATCTTTCAATTGGCATCTGAACGAAATATTGTATCTCCATTTCAAATCTATTTTGCCTAATTTATAGAAATTTATAAAACCCAAATTAAAATATAATTCTTATTTAATTAAAATAACAATCAGAACTATCTAGAAATCTTTCATCATAAGAATGTATTTGAGAAATTAGTATAGCATATAGTTTTACAAGTTTAAAATATAATGTTATGATAAAAAAGTAATAGATTTTGCCGATTTTGTAATTTTCTGATATTGTGTTGATTGATATGACTATTAGTATTTTTCTATTATTTTAAAAAATGTATCTCGTTGAGCAGGTTCTCTTTTTATTTCTTTGATCAAATTTACAAGTTCCTGTATTGAAATACCACTAGCTTTTCCTGCAGCACGAAATATTTCTTCTGAAAAAGCTGTACCAACTAAATCATTACCTCCATATGTCAATGCTACCTGGGCTATTTTTTTACCTAGAGAAACCCAATAAACTGATATGTTGTCTAAAACATCTTTTAATAATAATCTAGCAATGGCTATTATTCTTAAGTCATAAGTAGAAGAACTTTCTCTAACAATCAATTTTTTCTTCTCTAATTCAGTGTTTTCTAGACTAAACTTAAGTGGTATAAAAGTATTGAAGCCATGAGTTTTTTTATTAAGCTCTCTGATTTTTATAATATGATCGATTATATGTTCTGGCTTCTCAATATGTCCAAAAAGCATAGTAGAATTAGTTTTCAGACCAATTTCATGAGCTTGTTTAGCTGTATCAAGCCATTCTTCTCCTGAGCATTTTCCTCTTACAATAATATTTCTTATATCTGAGCTAAAAATTTCTGCTCCTCCTCCAGGAAGAGCATCCAAACCAGAATCTTTTAATCTTAATAAAATTTCTTTAACTGAGTTTTTGGTTAATTTAGATATGAAAAAAATTTCTGCAGGAGTAAGTGCTTTAACTTTTACAAACGGGAATTCTTTTTTTATATTCTTTATCATGTTTTCATAATATTCCAAGCCAAGCTTTGGATGAAATCCTCCAACTATGTGTAATTCTGAGGCACCTAGTTGTTCTATAGCTATTCTAGCTCTTTCAACAATCTGTTCATTAGTTAATGTATAAGCATCCTCTTCATACCCTTTTCTATAGAAAGCACATAAAGAACAACTTGCTGCACAAACATTAGTATAATTTAAATAATATGATGAAACAAAAGTCACTGTATTTCCTTTCGATTTTCTTCTAACTTGATCAGCAACAGAACCTAATAAGAAAAGATTTTCGTCAAATAATTGTAAACCATCATTATATGTTAATTCCTCTCCAGATAATACTTTTTCAATAGCTTGTGTGGGTTGTGATATAATACTATTAGTAATCAATTGTTATAATAAATTTAATTTATTAATTGATATATATTCTTCTATATTTCTGAGGGTATTTTCTTGTAAAGAATAAATAGAATAATCAAGATACAATTTTCAATTGCAAAATAGTTTAAATTATATTGTTTCAAAATCGGAAATTGGAGATATTTTAAATAATGTATTAAAAGGAAGGAGACTTGGCCTTTATGATTGTAAGGAATTAATAAAATCTGACGATGTATATACAATTGGCCTTGTTGCTAGTTCTCTTAGAAAAATCCTCTTTGGTGATGTAGCCACTTTTATAAATAATATCATTTTAAATTATTCTAATGTTTGTGTAACATACTGTAAATTTTGTGCTTTTTATCGACCTCCGGGCCATGAAGAATCGTATACACACGATGTTAAAGACATAATGAAGAGAATCGCCTTGTCAAAAGAAATGTTTGGAATTACTCAAGTTCTTTTTCAAGGAGGGCATAACCCAAATTTATCTATTGAATATTATGAAGAAATATTCAATGAAATAAAAAAACATTATCCATCAATTGCCATTCATGGTCTTTCTGCATCTGAAATTGATATGATATCAAAAGTCGAAAGGAGTAGTACCAAGGAAGTTCTATCTAGACTAAAAGATGCAGGTTTGGAATCATTACCAGGCGCAGGAGCAGAAATTCTTAATGATAGAGTAAAATCAGTAATAAGTCCGCTCAAGATAAAAAGTAACCAATGGTTAAATATTATGAAAGATGCACATGATCTTGGAATCAAGTCTTCCGCAACAATGATGTATGGAACTGTAGAAACCGATGACGAAATAGCACAACATATAATGAAAATATCTGAATTACAACAAAAAACTAATGGATTTATAGCTTTTATTCCTTGGGGATTTGAACCTAATAAGACTCAAATGCAAGCAGAAGGAATTGCTAAATATTCTTCTGGAGGATTAAGGTTACTAAAAATGATTGCAATATCAAGAATTATGTTTTATGGACTAATCTCTCATATTCAATCATCATGGCTTACAAATGGAGTTGGAATGGCACAATTGGCTCTTCATTTTGGTGCTGATGATTTTGGTGGAACATTGATAGGTGAAGAGGTAGTTAGTGCAACAGGAGCACGATCAACTGAACTTACTTCTGTTAAGATTATTGAATCTATTAAACAAGCTGGATATTATGCTGCAGAACGAGATAATTTTTATAATGTAATAAAAAATTTCTAATCTAATCCTAGAGATAACAGATTAAAGTAATAGAATTTCTATAAAATAGCATATACTATTTTTAATAAAAAAACTTAATAGTAATCACAAATACGTTTAAATGTCTTTTAACAAATTGAATTTGATATGCCTGTTGGTATTGATGATATGGCACTTTATGTTCCAAAATTATACATCGATTCAAAGGATTTTGCAATAGCTAGAGGTATAGATCCTCATAAACTGGAAATTGGGATAGGAATATATAAAATGGCCATGGTTGATACTAATCAGGATCCTGCCTGTATGGCAGCAAATGCTTGTTTAAAATTAATGCAAAAAAATGATCTCAAACCACAGGACATTGGTAGAATGTATGTTGCTACTGAATCAGCATTAGACGAATCAAAAGCTATGAATTCTTTTGTAATTGGAATGCTTGAACAGATTTATGGTGATGGGTCCTTTGAACATGCTGGCGGAATAGAATGTAAGTTTGCTTGTGTAAGCGGATCCTATGCATTATATGACAATGCTAATTGGATCAGAGCTGAAGAAAATAATGATAGAGCTGCTATTGTTATTGTAAGTGATATTGCAAAATATGATTTAGGATCAGCTGGAGAGTATACACAGGGAGCGGGGGCAATCGCTATGTTAGTAAAGGAGAATCCCAGATTAGTTGTTTTTGATCCTAAAGTTACTTCTACAATAATTAAAAACGAGTATGATTTTTATAGGCCTTTTGGACGTGAAACTCCTTTAGTTAATGGAAATTATTCTAATTATTTGTATCTTATTCAAATCAAAAAAGCCTTTGATAGCTATCGAGAAAAAGCAATTAAAACTAAATTAATTCAATTGCAAGAAGATGAATCAATAACCGATAAAATTGATTATATTAGTGTACATTTACCTTATCGGAAAATGGGTGAAAAAGCTTTAGCATATCTTCTACGACACGAATGGAGATTTCTACCAAGATGGAAACAAGTAATAGAAGAAGTAGGGATGGATGAACCTACTCCTAAGGATCCTCGTGGAACAATTGAATCCATTTTAGCTGATAAGGATTTTATGAAAGAAGATGACAAGTTCAGAAAATCGTTTATGCGTACTTCTTTCTTCAAACAAGTTTTTGAACAAAAAATGGCTAGCTCTCTTGAGGCTTCAGCTATAATAGGGAATCTATATACCGCGTCAATGTATATGGGATTAAGAAGTTTATTAGAGTTTGAATATAAGAAAAATATTGATTTAGAAAATAAAAGAATAGGATTTGGATCATATGGAAGCGGCAGTAGCGCGATGGTCTTTAGTGGTGTTATACAATCTACCTATAAGGAAATTGTTAAAGATATGAATTTAGAAAAAGAAATAGGTACTCGTTCTAAATTGGATATGCAAGAATACATTCGTCTTCATTCAAATGAAGGAAAAATGAATGAACCAATTATAAATTCTAATAATGAATTTGTTCTAGTAAAAATAGGCGGTAATACGGCTGATAAGGCTGGATTAAGGGAATACGTTTTTTCTAACTAATTTTTTTATTCTTCTAAATTAATGCAAAATTTTTTTAGATATTATATAATAACTTAATATAATTTAGTAATTAAATTTTATACCTGCATCCAGAAAAGCCGCAAGTAACAAGATTATTATAGAGAGAATTACAGTTAATCTTCCATAGTTAATAATTTTTGAACGGATTATACTAATATATTCTGATCCTCTGTTATCAATAATTTTTCCTTCTGTCTCTTTTCCGAAACTTTTAATATGAATAATATAGATTGTAAAAGTAATAATTACTAGTACAATTTTTATCAACAACAAAATTCCATAATCTGTTTCAATAAAATTATACGGATATTCAAAAAAAAATCTCGAATTATACAATCCTGTTGAGATCAAAATAATAAATGAAGGAAATGCAATATTGTTAAATCTTCTACCAATTTTAATCATTAAAATAATTCTTTCTTCCATTGAATTTCCAATATGCTTTAACATGGGAGCAAGAATTACTCCTATAAAGATTGATCCACCAACCCAAATACTTGCAGATAATAAGTGAATCCATATAACAAAACCATCAATTATATTCATTGTTCAACAGTGTTAGTTTAAACCATCTAATCACTTTAATGTATCTTTATAGTGCTATACGATAATAAAAATTAAGAAACATTTTAATTCTTTTTTTGAAACTGTATTTGTAATATATGTTCCTTAGTAAAAGAAGAATAGTACTTTTTGGAGTAATAGGTGCTTTAGTGATTACGATTATTTTACTTCCACGAATCCAATATTTTGTTAATGCTCCTAATGTGGATGTAATTGATTTTAACCTAGCATCTGTTGATATTAGTAATATTTCAAATAATACTAACAATATTGAGCTATCCTTACTTTTTGATGTTTATAATCCATCTGACAAAAGTGCAACTACATCAAAAGTTGAATATGATCTTTTTGGAGACGATAAATTATTGGGTCATGGTGTTTTATCTTATGAAGATATTCCATTAAATGGTAGGCCACAATTTTCTCCTGGGCAAACTACTACTTTAAAATCTGATATTATTCTTCAACCATCTGATATGAATAGGGATATAATTGAAAAATTAATAAGCAATTCATCAGATTCAGTAAATAGTATAAGATGGAATGTTAATGGATCTAGTCAAATAGAATCTGCATTTGTTATTCTTGAAAAAGACTTCACTGATGTTCTTTAATTTTAGATAATAAAATTATGGGATTTTGTTGTAATTCTATAGCTGGGTTGATAGTCCTCTTTTTTTTGTATCAAGTATAACCCATTCTTCAATCCAGTTACATTTTGCAGGACTGTACTGGCTTGTCTCATCCTCTGTGGAACATAAATGTTGAAAAGTACAACTAAAACAGGGAGCTCCTTCCACACTAGCAATCTCAATGGGTCTCCTATCAGCTTCTTTTAATTGAGGTATTTTTTTTACTATTAATTTATAAGTCCACCTGCCTTTATATAACATTCTTTCTCTAGAGATAAGAGACTGTTTTTCAAGATTTCCAACCAATCTTGACCCATCTCTGCTGTCTATTGAGAACGATTTGCAAAGTTCTGTTTGAAATATTCCTGTTTCTCCACTATCCACTATTGCTTGAAACACTTGTTCTGTTAATTCACTTTTATTTTTTGCAGGCAACTTTGGTATATTTACATTTGAAGACAAAAGATAATACTTTTTAGTTTATTTGATATAAAAATCTAATGTATTTGCTTGAGTAAAAGCTAATATATTTAATTACAGCTAGTTAATTTGTTGATAACTTGAACCTTGTTAATGATTGAAGAATCCAAAATATTATTAATTTTTCATGATTTAGATAATTCTATCTCATTAAACTAAATATTCTTTGCATGAAGAGAGTAATAACATAGTATAGAGGCGAAAAAATAATAAGAACAATATAACCACAACAAATTTGTTGACAAAAATTTTAGGAAAAAATATTACAATGAGCTCTATTATGATTTTCTCTAGTATGATGATAGCTACTGGGCTATTGTTATTTTCATCTAATGTGGATGTAATAATGGGAATTCCTGCAGATTTAGTAAAAGGAGACTATTTGTTTGGAAGAACAATAGGTATTGTAGATGATGAAAATGCAAAACCACTTTGGATAATATTTGGAATTTGGAAAACCAATTTATCAAATCAAACTCAAGATACTATAAACAATAATTCCACTATTTTTGATACTTCTTTTGAAATGATCAAAACTGATGGGACATCAAAACATACTCACACTATAACTAATTTTGATTTAGTTGATACTTTGAACCAAAATAACCATACTGTATTTAACGGGACAGGAACTATTAGTATGCCTCAAGGACCAGTTACTAAAGTTCCTATAAGCATTCAAGTAATGAATAATACTCTTGGCATAATAAACATCGATTCAAATAAAATAGACAATCATTTTGGTAATGACCCATTGTATGGTGTTCCTTTAGAAGAGAGTGAGTGGTATAAAAAGAGATCCTAAATGATCTCATAAATTATTTATTTTAATTTTTTAATTTTAACAATTATAGGAATAGTTAATATATTATTTATCTTGTTAACAAAGTATGAATTTTAAAAATACTGTATTTTTTTGTGGCATGATCATTTTACTTTCGTTTTTGATTTTAAATTGTGGTAGTAGTGGTATGACATACCAATCTTCATTTGCAGTAGCAACAACAACAGAATATGAACACAAATTGAAATGGGGATCAAAAGGTGTTGCTACTGGTCAATTTAACCAAGCTAGTGGAATTACTGCTGATTCTGAAAATAATATTTATGTCGCTGACTTTTCTGGTCGTTCAAATATGATTCAAAAATTTACAAATAATGGGTCATTTATCCTTGGTTTTGGTGTATTTGGTAATGGTCCTCAATTTTTCACTAATCCTTCTGGTTTAGCTGCTGACTCTGACAATAATATCTATATTGCTGATTTTGGAAATCCTACATATGCAATTAAAAAATTTAGCAGTGATGGAAACTTTATCAATTCCTTTGGTTCCTTTGGCCTAGGAGATGGAGAATTTATCACGCCTGGTGGAGTAGGTGTAGATAAGGAAAATAATATCTATGCAACTGATTTTGGAGAAAACAATAATGTACAAAAATTTGACAAAAATGGTAATTTTATAATGAAATTTGGTACTTATGGATCTGGTGATGGAGAATTTTTGAATCCAACAGATGTAGCGATAGATTCACTTGGTAATATTTTAGTAGTGGATTCTTTTAACGATCGTGTACAAAAATTTGACAAAAATGGTAATTTTATAATGAAATTTGGTAAATCAGGTTCTGGTGACGGAGAATTTGCTAGCCCTCTTGAATTAGCAATTGATTCTTCTGGTAATATTTTAGTAGTGGATACTAAAAATAATCGTGTTCAAGTTTTTAACAATGATGGAGTATACATTTCTCAATTTGGAAATCAAGGAAGCATTTCTGAAAGACTTCAAGATCCTGTTGGTATAGCTATAGATTCAGATGGTAATGTATATGTTCCAGATGGAAGGGATGCAGATGTGCACGTATTCAGCCCAATAATGTAATAAATTTTTTTCTTTATTAGAAATAGAGATTATGTAGATTATCCTAGAATAGCATAAAATCATCTTTGTTAATTTATCATAATTATTAAAATTTTTATAATACTAAAAATTATATGAATAAAACAAATCATTTAGACTAAACCATAAATTATACTAATATGACGGTCACCTGGATTTGAACCGTCATGTCTACAAATTTATATATTATATTGTATTTAGTTTTTTTATTTAATTAAAATTTATTCAGATATAATTGATTCGTAATAATTTATTGACTTCAATGATAAATTTTGAAAAATATTAGTTTTATGTCTATCTTATAAAAACCTATTAAAATTTTGTTGTTTGTACCATAGTATAAATGGCCAAATTCTAATAATAACAATTTGGATATATTGCTAATAATGTGAAAAATCATTAATTAACAGAACATATTTTTTTCCAAAAGTAATGAATCAATTTTATTCTTTAAGTTTCTTAATAAAATGGGTTTGTAAATTACATATTTTTCAATATTAGGAATCTTTGTCTTCAATTGTTCCAGATTTGCAATATCGGCAGTGATTAAACATATACTAGTATTACTATCTTCTTTCTTCAATTGTTGGTACATACTAATACCATCTATCTGCGGCATTTTCAAGTCAAGTAAAACCAAATCATACAATCCTTTTTTGAAATAGTATAAAGCATCTACTGGGTCTGTATAAGCATCTATTTGATATTCACCACTTTTTTCTAAATATATTTTAAAAAGATTAATGACATCCTTATCATCATCTATTATCAATATTCTTTTTTTTGTCATGGACATTTTGTCAACTTAATGCAATAGACAGCATTATTTATTAAGATTAGAGATAATTGTTAATATTTTTACATCTTTTTGTAAATAGATATTGATATTGATATCAAAATCATGAAATTGCAATTTGTTTATGAGATTTTTTCCTTTATATAGATAGTTAGCAATTGTTGTATTTCTATTTTCAGTCTGTCAAGATATACAGATTTTTCTAATATTTTGTCAATTTTCATAATATATGATTTATCATACGGAATATTGTCTTTTATATAAGCACTAATAATTATCGTTTTTATTTTACCATTAGTATCTATTTCTCTTATTTTATTTATAAAATCTAAGCCTGACATTTGAGGCATTCTATAATCTGTAATGACCAAAGAACAATTGTTTGTATTTTCGTAAAAATATTCTAATGCTTTAACTGGATTGTCAAACGAAATTATATTGAATCCACTTGCTGTCAAATATTCGTCAAATAAAGCAAGAACGTCTTTTTCATCATCTACCAATAAGATATAATTATCTGTATTGTTAGATAATTCCATTCTATCTTGTTATTGCTATTGAAATTAATAAACAATACTATTACTTTTGCATTAATCATAATAAATAACAGTAACAAAGAGAAAGTCAATCCTCCCTTTCCCCTTACATTGAATCAAATGATGACTTCGTAGTTAGTGGTTGATTTACTATTCTTTAGGTATAGATCTAGAATATTAATATATTTTGAAATAAAGATTTTGTACTGATATGAAATAGTTCAATGGAGGAGGTGGGATTTGAAGCCTCGGTTCGAATCCTCTTTTTTGGAGAATTCATAATTCATTCTAGTATTTACTAAGAAATAACTTTTACTTTTTGTTATTATTAAGTTCATTAAGAAATTAAGAATTTTGGTATTTCACATTAATATTCATGATAGTGTATTAGATCAACAGAATTGAAAAATCCCTTCAAATAGCTCGTTTCTGCTTTCATATTTTTTGTCATCGGTTTGGTATGTATTATAATGGCTATCGCCATATTTGTAATATTGAGCCATTACTGTGGTATTTGAAAAACTGTTGTTGTTGAGAAATGGCATCAGCACTAACATTACCAATGAACTTGCCAAAAGTCCAAAATTATAAACTGATCTTGCATACAATTTTTAAACAGTTAATATATAATTGAAATGCTTATGAAGACTTGCTAATAGAGTATTACTAAATTAGATTAATGAATTAAATAAGTGATTGTTCATTGTGCTTTTCCGTTGCTAATTTTTATTAGTAAAACAATACTGAAAATGAAGAGTGCTGATTGAAGTTTTCTATAACATTTAGTATTTGTTACTTTCATTAATAGCTTAATCTCGGATTCGGTGGTGTTGAGGTTATTTTGACCTAAATTTTTCCTTTCTGATCAAGTTAGATCTTTATTCATAATAAGAAATAATAAAAAATAAGGATATTAACTAAATATGATGTTCTTTTTAGTTACTAGAATATTGTTTAATATTTGATTTAGCTATCTACATAAATCAATTCAATAATAATATAGCAAATAAAATTACAAAAATATCATATTTAGTTTTTGTTACAGATTTAGATAGAAAATAAAATAAAAAATTGGTTTGGTTTAATTCAGTTATGACTCATTTATGGAAGTAGATCTAACCATTGTTTCTTAACTTTTCGATCTTTTCTGATGCAGATAAATCTCCTGTTTCCTGAGCTATTGTAGGTGGAGAAGAGAAAAAAGCTGCGATCCAACCCTACTAATATATAATTTTTAACAGTACATGTTCTTTCTTCTCCTGCTGCTAATGTTATAGTACTACACTCATCTTCATATTCAAGACAAATCGAAACCTACTCGTATGTAATTTTTAACAGTACAGGTTCTTGATTCTCCTGCTGCTAATGTTATAGTACTGCAATCATCTTCATATTCAAGGCAGATAATATAGTTTACACTTGAAGTCGAATTAAATAATTCCCCTCCATTATCGAATCCCACATTTTGAACACAATCTTGTGCAATACCTGCATTGACTGCTAGTCTATCGACAGGCGGTTGTGGATGTATTATCTCATTTACGGTATATGTACCAGGTTCGAGATTCTGTATTGTTGTTCCTTCTGTAGAGCCTTCAAATTCTTGTATTTGGATATTTTGGTCGTCTAATACTTCTATATCAAAAATACTCTCTGGTAGTGATTGACAAAATATTGTGTTACTAATACTACTATTATTACAATCTAGCCAGGCTGAAGAATTATTATCTAGAGCAGTACAATCCATTGTTGGAAGTCCTCCATTGTCAATGATATTATCACAGCCAAAGACTTGTTTCTTTACTGTTAATGAGGCTGGTGAGACAAGTACATTATCTATTGTACATGTTTGTGGAGTTCCAATTTCTATATTTCCTTCACATTCATCAGAGAAATTTGTACAGATGAACAAGTTATCTCCAATGTCTGATGCATTTCTGCCGGCATCAAAACCCATAGTATTACATATAGTAGGTATTGTAGGATCAAGTCCTTGTTCTGTTACATTATATGCTCCTGGTTCTAGCTCGACATTTGTACCTGTACCTGATGAGCCAGGAAAGTTATTTTGTGATGGATTGTTACCTTCTATTACAACAGTGAAATTTGAAGGCTGAATTGGATTCTGTTCACATGTTGGAGCATCTGCTTGACAGTCTCCTATATTTTTGATAACTGTTAGTGTTTCTGTAGTTAGGGGTGGTGGTGGTATTGGTGTTAGATCTAAACATTCTTCAAGTATCTCTAATGACACTTGTACGTTTGCTGTTATTTGAGCGACTATATCATCTATGTCAATGCTTGCAAGGATTTCATCAATTAATGCTTGATCTATTGGTTCACCAGTTATTTCACTGATTGCTATTGCTATTTGATTTACTAACTGAGATATCTGTTCCTCAACTATTGGAGCTAACGTAATTTCAAGAGCATCTAATATAGCTGCAACATCAAGACTTCCTTGTTGAGCATCTATAGCGGCACATATCTCAAATATGGTTGCATTTGCATCTAATCCTAAAGTAATTGCAAGTTGTTGCTGTAGCAAAGTTGCTACATCAACATCTATTACCAATGGTAGAGTAACACTAACATCACCGCTTGGTCCTGATGGACCTCGTTCTAGATTAGTGGTTACATTTACAAGGATTGCTCCGCTGTCTAGTTTAGCTAAAGCATCAAGCAGACATGCAACACATGGTTCAATGTTTGTTCCATTAACTCCTTTGGTTCCATTGATGCCATTGGTTCCATTAATTCCTGGTGCACCTTGTGGACCTGCTGGACCTTGTGGACCTGCTGGACCTTGTGTTCCTATTCTGATGTCTCTATCTCTATTGTTATCTTTTCTATCCTTATGATTATCAAATTTATTAAATTTACAAAATTCTACAGAACTTACAAAAAAGCCTTCAAATGGACCTGTTCTACATTCATATTTTTTGTCGTCAGTTGGATATTGACTATAATAACTATTATTATCTCCATAAGAATTGTTATCATAACCTTGAGCCATTGCTGTATTTGTATGAATATTCTGCTGTTGTTGGTTAAGAATTGGCATTATTATTAACATTACCAATGAAGCTATCAAAACTCCAAAGGTAAAGACTGACTTGTGCATATTTTGATAACAAAGAAAAAATATATTTGAGATGCGAAAAATAGTAGAGTAACATATTCTATACAGAAGATTAGAGAAGACAATTAGATTTTTCATTAACTGGTCATATTATTTAAGATAATACTGAAAATTGTTTCTAATATTGATTCTTAATTTTATTAAGTATCTAGTCTAATAACTTATTTTATCATGTTCTTTTTATTATTTTGCACAATTTCAATTATTTGGACTTTATCTATTTTGCAAGCTCACAGGCAGTACTCATATACTGAATATAATTACGATATTGTTGATCTTGAAGTGATTTGACCTTTATTTTCTTTTTTCATCTTATCAGTTGGGCCGAATATTATTTTATGGAGGAGGTGGGATTCGAACCCATAATTATTAAAAACCATATTATTTTACCTACCTATCTACTCTCTATCTACGAATCCGCCATTACTCATTGTAGTTTGCGTATTAACAAATCTTCTTGGTTTATTCCAATAAGGTGATTTGCACTTGGGACAAATTGTAGGTTCACCTTCTGTTGTTGTTCTAGGAACCCAGATATGCTTACATCTTTCACATTGAAATCCTTCTAATATTACTTTACCCATTGCTATGTACCTTTTACGTATTACACATATATATATTTTAAGTATAGTGTGTAAGACTATACTTGTTAGATTATTTTATAAGGAATAATACTAAGAATAAAATATCGCTATCGTAATAGATTTATTAATTAATTTATTTTTCTTTTTTTGCTCGATTTAGTCTATTTTGAGCCTCAAGACATTGGATTATTGCAGTCATAAGGGGAGTCAAATCATTCGTTATGGCATATACTAATGCTACTATACTATCATTCTCAACTGCTTTATTTACTCCTGCTTTTATAGCACCAAAATAATCAAATGTATCTTCCTCTAAATGTAATCTAACTGCCTCGATAAATTCTAATCCTTCGTTAGTATTGAAATATGTTATCAACATTCCTTTTTTATTTGGAAAAGTAACAGGTGATTTTATTGGATTATTTAAATTCATTAATTAAATTAAACTTTGGGTAGGAAAATTAAAGGTTACTAATTCATTCATTTGATGATAAGATTTCATGCTTAGACATTTTTTATAATTTAATCTAGTATATTTTGTAATAGATTCATACTTTTTGTAACTATTCTTATTTCTTACAATCTCGATAACCTGGACCTTGTCTACTTTAGCAAGTTCACATGCAGTATGTAAGTACTTGATATAATTGTCCAATGTTGATTGTTTTTGTTTTAGTGGTAGTTGATATTTTTATTAATTATCTCATAATGTCATCTGCCATACATTTTAAATCCTCATTATCAAATATGTCTTCTGTTCCAAAACGCCATTTAACTCATTAAATATACTAAATACTAGTCTCTTAATTTAGAGACAAATTGACTATTTATTTTAAGAAATAATAGATAATTGAAATTGCAGTAAAATCCTCTAACAGAATATCCTTTTGGTAAATTTGATTATCAAGTTCCAATACAAACCAACGTTATTTTATTGTATAAACTTTGTATCGCAAATTAGTTTTCAGATCATTATAGTTCCATTCGGTTTCTTTTATATGCATTTCTTGAAATTCTGATAATAGTGTAGGATGTAGCAATTTATATACATTATTTCCTACAGTTATTTTGTTTGGTCCTGTTAGGGAAGTCATCTTTGCTGCTACATTCATAGGATATCCTATCAAATCAATAGGTGAACTTTTATCATATCCATATTGTATAGCTAAATTCTCTCCCTCGTCCATTCCTATTTTAACAGCTAATTTTGGATAATTATCTTTATCTTTCTCAAAAATTGGATTAATACCATTTTCTATTACGTCAATCATTGATTTAGCACATTGGAATGCAGTATCACAAGATAGATACTTATTAAAACCACTTGGAAAGCATGCAATAATTGCATCTCCTACGTACTTTAATACAAATCCATTATAACTTTCAACAACGGAAGAAAGTTCATGAGAAAAGACTTTGATTATCTTTGCCATTCTTTCGACTGGTAAAGCCATACTCATCTTTGTTGAACCTACTAAATCAGCATACATTACAACCAGAGAAATTTTAGAATCAACATGATTGAGAAGAAAGTCTTGTCCTCTCTTTATTGATGTATTGTATTTGTAACGCTCATATAAAACACTCCAAAGCCTGTCTTGTCTTTGTGATAGTAATGTTTGTAAATCAAAGATGGGTCTATTTTCAATAGAGGATAATGTATTTTCATTAGTATACCTGTCTGTATTGCTATATGTATTACTATTACTATTTCTATCAATCATTCTTTCTATTATTTTTTCTTTATTCTCCTCCTCATCTTGATCATTCTCTATATCTATTGATCTTTCTTCTTTTATCTTGTCACTTTTAGGTTTGGTGTTATAACTAACATCTCTTTCCTGATGTTCATTTTCTTTATCTCTATCGTCTCCCATTAAAAGACCTTAATTAAATCAGGTATTTATTTAGTTTAACTATTTCGATTAAAGTGAATGAATGAGAATGTCTTTTTCTTTCATTTTTATAGGAATTGATATATGTTAATAGATACATTAATGGGATGAGAATAGTAAGAATTGATTATAGATATTTGAGATTAGCTAAATTATCTCATGCGTTCTATATTTTTATATAAATATTAATATGTTACTTTATATAGTAACTTGTGATCAGATTAAGAAAATCTCCCTTTAAAAGATCAGAACGATTCTCTTATTGCCAATACTATTTTTTTAAAAATTAAATTAATATGAATCTCTCAATATTCTAGTTATTGCTATCAATTGAATTTGAACATGTCTTGTATGGGGATTAATATAGATTGTATTTATCTTTTTTATTAAAAACTTTTTTAAATTATTTTCAATGATTAATTGTTGGTAACGTAAAATACAAAAATGTTGTCTATTTACCATTTGGTGTCTTCCCAATCCAAATCTTTCCATTATGAGCTTCAAATTATCAGGTAATGTATAGAAAATCCAGCATGATATGCAACCAGTTCTCATTGAACCTATCTAATTATGAAAATAAGTATAGTGAAGAAGTATGAAAGTAAATATTACTAAAGTTAAAGGTAATCTCACATTATTATCATAGCCCTCTCATGCATCTTAAAATTATACTTGTATTTAGGTGAATTATCTATTTAAAGACATAAAGAGTTTTGTGTGTATATATATAATTGTTAGTTGGACAAAAAAAATAATGTCAATAATAACAAAATTATCGATATTCTTCTTACTAATTTTTATCAAAAATATAGAGAAACTATTTTAATGAATAGGAATTTACTAGTTGCTGGCATTTTTGGTTTTATAGCTAGTGCTGTAATAGCTGAATTATATGCCTTATATTCTCCTAGTGATGTATTAACATCTACAATAACAGTATTGGTAGGATTCGTAATTTATAAAATATCTTTTATAATTCTCTTTCATATCGATACCAAACGAAAATACACCAATAATGTTACTAGCCAGATTAATTTCGTTATTCTAAAACAGATAATAAAAAAGATGATATTTGCATGGTCCATATTTGATATTGTTAATAATCTATCACGATGGATAATACTATATGAATTATTAATAATGGGATTTGAACCTTTTGAAGCAGTCATAATAACTTCTATAGCTGCTACTTCTCTATCTTATTTATCAATAAATATAATCTCAAGACGCAACAAGATTTTTTGATTACTAAAAAGAACACATGAAAATAAAATAATTGCAATACAGGATAGAATTAAAAATAAAAAAAATCAATAATAGAGAAAATTGAATCAAGAATAATATGAATTAGCTGATGTCTATGGTTTAATTGATAGAGTAGCTAAAATGTATGGTATTAACATTACCAATAGGTAATAGATGTTTAATATAGAAACTAGTTCAATAATCCTTAATTATAAAAATATGTTTTTATCAAACTAAGTTATATATTTGTAATCAAACATTATATTATGAGTAGTGATAAATACATTCCAACTTCCGATGGCAAAGAAATTATAAATCCTGATGGAAGTAGTGTATCAGAAATAGAAGGTCATCAAATTTCAAAAGATGCCATCCCTTCTT
>DASUZI010000072.1:0-17971 GCA_036376955.1 Nitrososphaeraceae archaeon | reverse complement strand
AAGAAGGGATGGCATCTTTTGAAATTTGATGACCTTCTATTTCTGATACACTACTTCCATCAGGATTTATAATTTCTTTGCCATCGGAAGTTGGAATGTATTTATCACTACTCATAATATAATGTTTGATTACAAATATATGACTTAGTTTGATAAGAACATATTTTTATAATTAAAGATTATTGAACTAGTTTCTATATTAAACATCTATTACCTATTGGTAATGTTAATACCATGCATTTTAGCTACTCTATCAATTAAACCATAGACATCAGCTAAGTCATAGACTATTCTTGATTCAATTTTCCCTATTATTGATATTTTTTATTTTTAATTCTATCCTCTAATGTAATTATTTTATTTTCATGAATTTTTCGTTTTTAGTGATGAAAAAATCTTGTTGCGTCTTGAGATTATATTTATTGATAAATAAGATAGAGAAATAGCAGCTATAGAAGTTATTATGACTGCTTCAAAAGGTCCAAATCCCGCTATTAATAATTCATATAGTATTATCCATCGTGATAGATTATTAACAATATCAAATATAGACCATGCAAATATCATCTTTTTTATTATCTGTTTTAGAATAACGAAATTAATCTGGCTAGTAACATTATTGGTGTATTTTCGTTTGGTATCGATATGAAAGAGAACTATAAAAGATATCTTGTAAATTATAAAACCTACCACGACTGTTATTGTAGAAGTTAATACATCACTAGGAGAATATATGGCATATAGTTCAGCTATTACAGCACTAGCTATAAAACCAAAAATGCCAGCAACTAGTAAATTCCTATTCATTAAAATAGTTTCTCTATATTTTTGATAAAAATTAGCAAGAAAAATATCGATAAATTTGTAATTATTAGCATTATTTTTTTTGTTCAACTAACAATTATCTATATACATACAACTCTTTATGTCTTTAAATAGACAATTCACCTAAATTACAAGTATAATTTTAAGATGCATGAGAGGGCTATGATAATAATGTAAGAAAAGTAAGATTGAGGCTGAAAACACTACCAAAATAGATGAATTATTTGAGATGAGGAAATCAAATATATAAACGAGAATCAACTGTAAAAAACATGGAAATAAATGAAAGTGTTCCTGGGAATGGCTCTTGCAAACAATGGTTTAGTTACTTATGGATTAGATCATGAGTGTTGAGAAGCGAACAAGAAATTCGAAACAAAGTTGAAGAACTACGAAAAATCAGGTTCCAGCATTCGAAGAACTGTCAAATACCTTTGGATAAATGTGATGTGGCAAAAGAGTATGACCTACTTATAGATGTACTGGAATGGGTCTTGGAAAGTTAAAATAGTTTTAAAATGTATCTTAGTTTATGTACTTTAATATCATAACTTAGACTCCTTTTTTAGAACCGCTATCTGCATTACTCCATCAAATTTTCTTAATTCACATATTGATATTCTAAAACCAATTTACATTTGATTTTTAGTTAATTTCAATTTTATCTCTAATATCTGGATAAAGAATCCTATCAGTTTATGATATAACATGTTTTTCTATTGTGTATTATAATTTAATTATTAGTATAATTGTTATTGATATCTCTTAGTTATTTCACTTTAATGATTGATGCAATTTTCTTTAGTCTTTGTATGTATCTTTGAGCATGATTATAAATTATAATTGGATATTTAGGATGGAGTTCATTCAATTTATCATAGTATTCTATTTCTCCTTTACATTTTAATTCATATGAAATGCTATTTTACAAACTATCTTTATTATGCATAAATGTAATTAGTTTTGATTGCTATAAAGTAGTACTAATAAGTCATATATAGAGGTACTATTTGTTGTTGATTATTTAGAACAATAATTTAAAACGGTTTGTTATAATTATTACCTACATAACAATTGTAGTTATATTATAGACGAACTCTTGAAGAACACCAATTTCCAACATTAACAACCCATTTAACTATTTTGAAGATGTTGAGTAAATAAGTTTTGAATATTACAGGAAGCTTTGTAAATAAGAACCTAACGAATTGTCAATTAAATAAATCACCATTATCCAATTTTATAGTATTGGTTACTGGCTTTTCAAATGTTACTATAATGGTTTTACCATCAAATGAGTCCAGATTTTGTAATATATAGTTTGTAATTCCATCTAAAATGAATTTATCTCCTTCTTTCTTACCATGCACCACGAACTTTATTTTATTATCTTCCATAACTAAGTACTATAACAAAGTCACTTCTTATTATTATAGTTATTGAGAAAATCAAAAATTATATCATGACTTAAAAAATTGTACAAAATTGTCGAACAGGATCCTTTGAAGGCTTTTTTGTTAGTTCTGTTGAATTTTGTAAACATGTTAATTTGATGATAAAGATAGAAAGGATATTAGAGATAATAGAACAGGAATACAAGGTCCACCTGGACCAGCATGACCACAAGGAAAGGTAGCTTCAACTGGTCCACAAGGCCCACCAGGAATACAAGGTCCTGCTGTTCCAACTAATATATCTTCCAATGTCTATCCTAGAAGTGAGATTGTAAATTTGACCCAATTCAGTGTATTTGTTCCCTGCGATGAAGGAGATGACATTCTAACTGGAGCTTATAGTTTTAATGTAGCTTCTGATGATATTGTAGTAGTCCAATATCTTCCTGAATTAAATGATGATGGTATATAGGAGTGTCGTTTCGTCGCTACCTTAACTGTACCTGTTGATGTCTCGTTACAGTGGATGCGTTATGCTTCGACAACACACCCTAACAATCTTTTTTTTTAACTATATCAAAAAATCCTAATAGTGAATTTTTTCATTATTTTAATTACAAAATTATTTATTCAGTATAGCATTATAACTAGCATAACTAGTTTTCATTTTATATGCCCATAGAATTAGTAGTATCAGAAATTATAGAAAATGCATTCAATGTAGACTTTAAAATGATGTTTGCAGTTATTCTCAGAACTGCAATTGTTACCCTTCTAATTGTATTTGTAATAAAATGGCTTGGAAATAAGGGGTTAGGTCAATTAAGTAGCATTGAACTGATAATAATATTAGGAGTAGGAAATGCAGTTAGTGAACCCATGTTAAATCCTACTGAAACTTCTATACCTCAAGGTTTTACCGTTATTATTATAGCAATAGCAATATTCAAGATGTATGATTATCTGACAACAAGGTACAAAAAATTTAGCAAAGTTATAGTAGCAAAACCAATTTTATTAGTAAAAAATGGTAAAATCTTAGAAGACTCTCTGATGAAGGCTAGAATTTCAGAAGATGAATTTGTATCTTATTTGAGGTTAAGCGGCACAGATGATATTTCTGATATTAAATTATCATATTTAGAAATTAATGGTCAAGTAAGTTTTATCAAAACAAAGGGAAAAGACTGAAAACTGCTATTATTACTATTATAGTATGTTGTTTATATATAATAGTAGTGGATACAATTTTAAAATCAATAATAAAACGACAAATACCTTTTCTGATAGGAGGTACTATAACTGGAAGCATTATGGCATACTATTATGGTTTTTTATTTACTATTATAGTAAATAGTATAATGTGGTATGTAATTTCCTATTTAGTTAGCAAATATTATTACAAATCTAAAGGAATTAATGACCAAAAATATCTCATTCAATATGGATTATCTAAGATAAAATCTAGGCATAAAACAGTAAAGACTTCTTAGATTATTCGTTATTTTTATGTAACTTAATTGTAGAAATAATATCTACCCCATATAATTACAGAAATTAAACAGCCAGCCATCCCGGATCAAGCATACAGGCAACTTTATCAAGTACATATTAATTTTACAAAAGATGATGTCATCGCTGCTGTATCCTTTCTTTCATCCGAAGGTATCTATTTGTAGAAGCTGTTATTTTTGCTGCTGTTGGTGTTGCAATACCAATAGAGAATATTTCCTCCATGTGGATTCATATCCATCTCTTATCAATTTGTTAATTATCTCTGATGTAAAATCACCATCTTTAGCTGAAATAGTATCATCATCATCTCTTCGTTCTATACTTTCTATTTTGGTTATTTTAAATTGTGCTTTTATATCCAAATATTTCTTTGGTTTTTCTATTGTATCTAAGCTAGGCGTATAGTTCTGTAGAATCTTATAATATCCTTTTTTAGTTCATAATTGTTGTTATTATTCTTCTTGCTAATTCCAAGTTGAATAAGTTTCTCAATCAAATGTATATAGTGTGTTTGAAGTATGAATTCCTTTACGTAGTACTGGTCATGTAATTTAATATCTTTAAGCCTATCAGTCATTCCATCAGGATCAGAGGGAGCAACATCATCATTTATGGAACAAAAACAAAAATCTATATTCAATATTTTTAAAACTACCTAAATTATAAAATTTTTCAGTATTGATATTATTACTAATAAAAAATAATAACTCTAAAATTTAGGTTTACTAGCATTGATAAATACAAAATTATTATTAAAGAATTACCTGGTAATTAGTAGTAAAAACTACTAGCGCAAATAGTCTCGTTGGCATTGTCGTTGTTCTCATAGTCGGAACAATCAGTCCAGCCCATTTTCTTAACCTAATCGGCTATGACAATTAAATTGGATCCAATTATTATAGAAAAGACAATTTCTATATTTTGAATTGATATAATTATATTACTCAAGTAATACTTAAGTTCAACGAAAACTTTGTTGTTATGTGACTCTACATCGTCCAACTGGAATTACTATAATCGCTGTTCTTATGATAATTGGAGGATTAATACTCTTATTTACGGATATTACTCCTAATTTTACTCTCAATGCCAATGGATTAAATGTTAATGTAATTCCTGACTCTTTGAGTGGTCTGATAGCACTTCATGCACAAGCAGAAGCAAGAGATACAGATATTGGCATTAAAGAATTTGGAACAAAAGAAAAAAAATTTAGTTTTGATAAAGATTTTGTTTACACGAGTCTAAATAATAATACGCAAGGAACACCAACAACACCACATTCAGCTCCACCATTACCATGTGAATTAACAGTTGATACGATTACTGGATTAGGAAATGCACCATTTGGTATAACATATGACTCAGTAAACGAGAGAATTTATGTTACTAATTCTGATAGCAATACTGTCTCAGTAATTGATATCACTACAAACACAGTTATAGATACAATTCCAATAGGAGTTGTACCATTTGATATATCATACAGCCCTGACAATCATAAAATGTATGTTACTAATAGTGGTGAGAGTACTGTCTCGGTAATTAATACGACAACAAACACAGTTGACCCTACTCCAATTACAGTAGGTTCTGCGCCGTATGGTATAGCATACGACTATGTCAATAAGAAAATGTATGTTACTAATTTTGGTGACAGTACTGTGTCTGTAATTAATACAACAACAAACACAGTTGACTCTACCCCAATTACAGTAAGAGATGGACCGAGAGGTATAGCATACAACCCCGACAATCAGAGAATGTATGTTGCTAATTTTGGTGATGATACTGTCTCGGTAATTAATACGACAACAAACACAGTTGACCCTACTCTAATTACAGTAGGAATTGAACCATTTGATATATCATACAGCCCTGACAATCATAAAATGTATGTTACTAATGGTGGTGATGATACTGTCTCTGTAATTAATACAACTACAAACACAGTTGACCCTACTCCAATTACAGTAGGTTCTGCGCCGTATGGTATAGCATACGACTTAGTTTCTGATAGAATGTATGTAGCTAATAGTCTAGATGATACTGTCTCTGTCATAAATTTTTGTTGATTTTGACCCCTACTATAACAGTATCAGTCAGTTGCAATCCCTTCCTAAAAAGATAAATCATTTTGAAGCTAATTTTGTCTCAACCGTTAACTATATTTTATTCTATTATGTTATTATTATAACCATTTTATGATAATAATAATTAGAATAATAGAAAAAGGTTAAGACAGTTAAGACACTCATATATCATATTTTTATATGCTTTAACAATAGTATCTAGATTCAATCGATTCCCCAATTTGAAAAATCTGTTAATTCTATTCTTAATTCTTGTTCTAGTTTTTGGATTCTTCTTGCATATAGATCTATTCCCTCATTCTAACTTTTCTTTTGCTATAACGAAACCAATCCAGCATTTGTATAATGCTCCCAGGTCTGAGATTCAAAAAATCCTGAAGAAAGCATATGATCACTATATTTTATACCTTTCTTGTAATATTTGAAAGGATCCTTTGCTCTTTGGTCATATATCGTCCAGAATTTAATAATGGAGATCCGAGAATATCTTTATGATTTCAAATATAAAATAATTAGAAATCTAAAGTGAATAAGCTAAAAAAAAGAACTAGGATAACTTTAAATTTATTTTAAAAAAAGTTTTGAAGATAGCCTTGTAGATATCCCCACATAAGATACTATATTTTAAAAACTTTTTGCTACAATATTTTGTATGATAATTAGTATTGATAAAAAAAAATCAAAATAATATAGACTGTTGTGACTGTCGTAATGTATATAATTATTCGTTATAAATAGAAAAATATTATGTAATATTTTTTAGTTAAAAGATCTAGCATTTTTTATTATTCTCTCTTTGTCAAAAAATTTTTAACGGTGTAAAAGGCCTTAAATCATATTTATCAACTATTAAATCCTTAAATAGATAATGATAGAAATATGTAACCTTTGAAAATTTTAGTTGATAATCATGTATTTGGTCTAATACTGTTTTTCTCAATATATTCGCTGTTTTAGATATCTTGGATCCTATAGGTGATGATCGATGTTCGTACAAGTGAAATCTGTTAAAAAATAATTTTATAAGTTTTTCTTTAATCCATTTATTTCCTTTCTGTATTTATTGAAAAACCTCTACAAGCATCTTTGTTCTTTCCCCTCTTTTACCTATCTTAATTCTAGCCTTGTTATGTTTAGTATATTTGCATTCATGCATCATTATATCTTATTATTTTAGATTCACATTTATAATAAATACTAATTCTTCTGTTATTACAGTAGTCATGACAAAATTGCCTACTTTAAAGTTTGATTGAAGATAATTATACTACTCGAGTAATACTTAAATTTAACCAAAATTTAATCTATATGTGTCTCAACATCGTCCAACTGGAATTACTATAATCGCTGTTCTTATGATAATTGGAGGATTAATACTCATATTTACTGGGATTACTCCTCTATTTTTAGGTCCTCTAATAAGCATTGATATTTCTAATTATCCAATTAGCGCATTAGGGTTACTTATTACAATAGGTGGTTTAGTATTAATGGGACTAGGAATAGCAAGCTTAATTGTTTCATGGGGTCTTTTAAAGGGAAAAGGATGGGCAAGAACAATTACACTCATAATCAGTATAATTGCAATAATAGTTGCGATTATTTCTCTTATAAGCAGTGAGGATTTGATACATATTATGGAAATAATAGTATATGGCATAATAATTTACTATATGTTTACAAAAAAAGTAAAATTATTTTTTGGTAAAGTTAAATAATCAACTACTATCTAATTTATTTTCAAAAATAATATAAGTTTCAAATAATAAAATCTAAATACATGTTTGTAGAACTATAACATTAGACTATTATTTTTGTACCAACGGACTTATGTTGCTAATTGGTCCATCTTTAGGAGCTGGAACACTTAATCCTATAGTAGTAATAGCTCTTATTATTAGCTCTATAATCTGGGCTCTTGGTTCACTTTACTCATCCAAGATTCAACTTCCAGTTAGCATATTTGCTTCGTCTGGTATGATAATGCTTAGTGGAGGTTTAATGCTTCTTATTGTAAGTATCATGTTGGGAGAATATCGTAATTTAGGTTTGTTGCAAATTTCTGGTCAATCTTTAGTAGCTCAAATTTATTTAATAGGAATCATAACCGTAGTTGGATTTACTGATTTCTATTGGCTAATTAGGGTTACCACTCCCTCTCTAGCCAACACATTTGCTTATGTAAGTCCTGTAATAGCAGTATTTCTAGGTTGGTTACTGCTTCATGTGTCTATTACTATTTTGACTATAATAGTAATGGGTGTAATTCTGGCAGGTGTTGCATTAATGGTTACAACACCAGAAAAACGCAAAGAACATCAACAAATTCAAAAACGAAAGGGAATAACAAACAATATAATGTAAATGGATCTTATCTATTCAATTAAAGGTATCTTATCTTCACCTTTAGGTGAAGTATTGTTTGTTTCCATTGACTCGTCTATTTGTGGTATTGTAATTAAAGGAGAATCATCAATTTCTGATGTTTCATTTTTTTCTTGTGCAAAAGTGATTCCTGCATTTATAGATAGCACGCCTAAAGTAAGAGCTGCAATGAATGTTATGATAAAATAGGGTTGATTCATAAGATTCTACTAATAATAATCTTTTTTAAATATTGTCTTTTGAAAATAATAAAAGCTAAATATAATGTTATAGAACTCTACTATATGGAACGCTCTACTTCCGACCCATCTTTATTAATGTGTAGATGAACCCTACTGTTAGAATGGTGAACCCGATATTGACTTTAGTTCTATATTCTAATTAAAATGTAATATAACAATGACAATATATTTAAATTTATTCGTCATATTAAGATTTAGAATAAAAATCAAATTCTGGGAAACAATACATTACACCCTAAATTTTTTTACCAAATATCCTAAATAATATCAATACCATATAATGACTATCATTACACAATAGCTGTGTAATTGAAATAGAATGCAATCTGAGTCAGGCCAATGACAGGAGGTTCTGTATGGAGTTCTTTGGACTGAAAAACCATACTAGAGGACATGTATAATACATGAGCCTCACTGAACTTTCTGTTGTTATTATTATAATCATCCTATTAATTACTATATTTTAATTTTATTAAACTTTTTAGGCGCCGAAAAATAGTAGTTACTTCTACAAACATATACACAGTATCAATATATGTATGTGGTAACCTGAATATGGATTACTTCATAACTTTAATTTTAAATTGTAAATTACTAAAAATATAAATTACTAATATGAAAGGAAAAAAATTATTGGATTACAGAAATTTATAAATGTTTTTTAGTATAGCACTTTAAAACCTTTGCAGTACCTATATCTTTCAAGCAAGAAATTGATTCAACATTCTTTTTAATAACTGTTCCACTTGAAACTTTTTCAAATATTTCTGTAAATAACATTACATCTAATATTTGTCTAGGTTTATTTTGTTTATAATTACACAAAAATGCTTCTTTCTCTGCTTCCACAGTCTTTGAAATACCATTAGAACTTACTACAGTCTCCATTTCTATTGGAGAAGTTATGTTTAATGTTCTTAAATTCAGAGGGTCACAACCAACTGAGAAAGGATATTGTTTTGAAATAGGAATGTTCTTAGAGTCACAATATGATATAGTACCGTTATATCCTTTGACACATGTAACAGTCTCAACTGTTTTATTTAATGTAGATTGAGTTCTCATGCTTTCAAATAGTTCTGTAAAAAGACTTACCATTGCTACTACTAAAGCTCCATTTTTTGTTTTACATTTGAAAATTTCTTTTTCAACATGAATAGTTTTTGCAATATCCTTGAAAATAACAGTATTCATATCTATAGGGTCGGTTGGAAGTGTAATTAATTCACATTTAGTTAGTTTTATTGCATCAGGAATGCTAGTGGCTATTTTATTTTGTGCGTTTATCTGTAAAGGTTGGAAGATTATAAATCTACTTATTAATATGGTAATTAGAAATACTGTAGAAATAATTTCAGAATTGTTCAATAGAGATCTTATTCTTTTGGTTAGAATTTTGTTCATGAGAAAAATTAGTATTATTTTATTTAAGTTTACTTGTCTTTATAATATAATTTTTTATTCAATAGTCTCATTGGTTCAAAGCATATTAATAATTAATAATTTTAACCAAACATCTTGATAAACAATAATTAAATCTTTTAAATTTGATATGCCATTAAAATATATTTAGAATGACAATTTAATTTAAATGATAAATCTATTTAAAATTCAATTGACAATCGACAAAAGAGAATCCAGAAATTATTCATATTACTTAATATTAGACTCTTATTTTAGTACCGTATCGGTATTACTCTCATTTATAATTCTAATACATAATAACGAATTCAAATTAAAATAGGCTTGTAATAATGAAATCTAAATATTATTTAGTAAAATTCTACTACATAAATCCATTTCATTAGGTGTATTTTTCTTGGGTTCATCTATTTTTTGTATTATTTTTAATAGTACAATACAATATTTTATTATTGAATTAAAAAAGAGAATTCAAATTAATAATATAAATGTAATCAAACCAAACAATATTTATAAACTTTAATCCATATTAATCACTATGGGTTTATATGGAATATATGGCAGTCACACCACAGAAGCATGTCCGTTGAATAACGCTGAAACTCGAAAATTAGTATTAGAACATGGTCCTAAAATAGTTGAGGAAGCAAGTAAACAAAATATAAAAATAATTAACCAGTATCACTCGGGTTTAGAACACACTTTTTTATGGGTCATTGAAGCTAATGATGCTCATTTAATACAATCATTCTTTGCAACAAATGTAGGTAAAAGTAACGCAATAAAAATAGTACCTCTAATAACGTACTCTGATGTAATCGAACAGTGTAAAAAATTAGAACATTCCTAAATATTTGTAGATTTCTTTTGAATTAACATCTTTGATATATCAGATATTAATTATTTTCTAACTCATCTATTTTTATTTGATATAACTTAATAATATTATTGTTAAAATATTTATTAATTAATTTTAAAATAAGTTATTAGTAATAAAATCGAAATACAAGATAGCAGTATTTATGCATTGGACTCTTCTTTTAGAACCACTATTCGTATTACTTCATTGAGATATTTCTATAGAATTCAATACTGTGAATATCTCTAAACATAAGTTCTAATAATAAGGGCTAATCCAATGTAGTGATAGAACCACACTAACTTTTATTTGTAAATAATATTAAGAATGTTTTACTATAGTTATCTTAACTTTTCTTGTGGTATTAATACAGAAATAAGTAAATTACATTTCTAATAATATGGGAAATAGGAGTAGAACAGAAATAGTGGGAAATATATTGGACGCTGCAAATGGAGGAACATCCAAGACAAAAATAATGTATATAGCTTTCTTAAGTTATGGGCAATTAAAGGAATACCTTTCTATATTGATAGAAAACAATCTAATAGAATATGTGGATGGGGATAATAAATTCAAGACCACCGAAAAAGGATTAAACTTTCTCAAAATGCATAACCAAATTGAAGAATTATTACAGACTACAACAAAATAACTAATTAATTATACAAGCTGAAAATCAGTAATAACTGAAGACTCTCCAATAACTTGTGATACATCATAGATTTTTTTAGTATCAATATATTATAATTTCCTCCGTCGCATCTTTCAAGTTCCTTTTACCTTCTTATAATACAAAATAATTTAAACATGAGTTCTAACAATAAAAGCTACAAAACACAAGTAGTAGATGAAACGACCATCTCTAGCTAAGTTCCCACTAAACCCCAACCTGCTAACATACCAACAACTGGGTACCAAATTGTATGATGAATTAGGACAAGCAATGATTAATAATCCACTCAATCCTGCAGACTCTTGACTTGTGGCAAAGCTTGCAAAAATAGGTCGGACCTGGAAAAATATCATCAGTTGAAGCAAATGACACAATAAAAAGTGCCCTGCAGACTGGAATAAAGGAAGGTGAGAAACGGATAGATGCAAGAATAACAAATATTGGCTCTGTGGTGGTTGTTTAACACTCAGACAGGAATTTATGGAAATGACTATCTTTCTCGAGCAACTATTACTAAATTGGGATTTGGTGCAAATATACCCCAAGAATCTCTATCCAACCAAGGAAAACAATATAATGGTATCAACAAATATGCTATTTACTTCGAGCCAGGACAGACTCCACCAGTAGATGGCTTCTGGTCAGTCACGATCTATAACGAGGAGAAATATTTCTATGACAATGCGCTAAATCGTTATTCGATAGAAGAATATACAGATGAATTAAAGACAAACGAAGATGGTTCACTTGATATCTATACAGAATCAAAGTCCTGGTACAGATAAAGAATCCAACTGGCTACCTTCACCAGTAGATGGCTTCTTTCTGATTTTGCGTATGTTTGCCTGCAGAACAGGTTCTCAATGGAACTTGGATACCTACACTTCTAAATGTCATAAAATAAAGATTCATCAAAAATACAATCGTTAATTCCGCATTCTATGTCTCTATTCTTTTTTTCTTTCTAATATTTACCTGTATTATTATACATTAGATTCTTTTAAAAGAGCTATCGGTATTACTCCAGACGGTTCATACTTTTCTATCTATACTACCGTCTTGTTCTTTTAACCATTGTCTTGTTTTAACTATATAACCTTCATTGAAAATATTTGAAACACCTGATTATAATAATTCACTAAAGGGTAGATTCTAATATTACCACTTTTTAAAAAATGATATTGGATAGATTAACTAACCAACTACATGTTGCATTTTAAAATGTTCTTTTCTTTCTTCTCTTGTAGTAAATTGAATTAAGCATACAGGACATTGTATTATATAATTTATTGACATAATATAGTTACACAGTCATTACTAATATAGTAAGTGATTCTAATATTCTCTCAGTAATAAAATTTTTACATAGTTTCTAATAACATTATCAAATTTCCTATTTTCATTTTACCTTACTCTATTTAATCTCAAAGAGTAATTCAGAGACCTGAACGATGAGTACTAAATTAAGGTTGAAGCAACTTTATTTGAGGTGGTATTTGTGTTTATGGATGAGCTTAGAGTGATTATGGTGATATTTGTTTTTCAGATTATGGTATTTGTGGAAATCAGTGATGGTATAGTTCAGATGTTGCTATTGGATGTTCTTCTGAATATCCTAAGAACATGTAGTTGATTGGACGCTTATTAGAGACCATTAACATCTTATTCAAGAAAAATAGAATAAATACCTGTTACTAATAATAAAATACCAAAAAATAATAATATATTTTTTTGTGACATATAAATATATGGTTTAAATAATATAAAATACTTCTATACAATTTTATTAATTATAACATTCGCATTATAAAGCATTTTTTCTTGAATAAATGTCAAATTCTGTTTTATTTCTTATCTTTGATCTTCAGAAATTTCATACTAAACCATTAGTCAATTAACTTGTTTCTTATCTACTATCTCACCCATAAACGCATCTTTAGCCAATATTTTTTATGTATTAGTTAAATTTACCTATCAAGTTTGTATTAGAATTGATGGTAAATATTCAGGGATGTACATTCAATATATTCATAAATGCTAATAATAACTTTGATTGTTTAGTTCATATATTTTACTACTATTTGTAAAAGTTGATGCATTCTTAATGGTTTAAGAAAAAGTTCTAAATTCAAGTTATTATTTACAATATCGTTGGCTGAAGTTATTAACACCATTTCGATTCTTGAATTTATGTCTGTTATTTTGTTAGCCAATTCACATCCGGTGATTTGAGGCATTTTATAGTCAATAAGAACTAAACGAAATTTATTGTTATGATGATGAATATAATCTAGCAACACAAGAGGATTAGTAAAACCATATACGTCATACCCACTTTCTCTTAGTAAGTCTGTAAATAGGTTAACTATATCTTCATCATCATCTACTATCGCTATTGCTCGATAATCAGATTTCATCTAGCCTCGCTGATGATGATGTTTTCATATTATTGTATAAAGAAAAGTTCACAATATCAAGTAATTTTTGTAGTGAAATAGGTTTTCTTACAAGTTCAAAGTTAAGTTTGTAGTTGTCTTCAATACTATCGTTGGCGCTCATGAGAATCACTTTGATATTTCCGTTTAATTCTTTGACTTTAGTACCTAATTCGCAGTCATTCAAATAAGGTATAGATGACGTTAAAGAACAACAACTTGTTAATTGATTAAATGATTTAATAACGTCATTAAACTTTAGCGTTTATTATCATCGAACCCACCATTTTAATGATTTACAAGTATTATACACACTATTACAACGTGATTAAAACTTATAACTCTTTTATTGAATTGAATTGAGATAATAGTTGTCCAGATAAAATATAAAAATCCTAATTTTTTATTTTTCATTATTTTAATTACAAAATTATTTATTCAGTATAGCATTATAACTAGCATAACTAGTTTTCATTTTATATGCCCATAGAATTAGTACTACAAGTTAGGCATTAGTACTAACATTTCTAATAATGTCTTAATAAACTATGTAGATAAAATCAAATCAAGTCAATGTTTCCACTTTATAATGATGATAAATTCAAAAAAATTATAGATGAATTTATACTATCTTCATCAGATAATGAATCAATAAAATACATTTTACGGAATATTGATTTTGAGGCATTCAAATTAGGAATTTCTTTTTATCAAATGATATTCATATTAATCCAAAAAAATGCTATTCAGAACAGAAAATCGCAAATAAGATAAATGACAACATAGTAAAGAATTTTTGATTTGTATATTTTACAATAAGTTACTAACAATAAAATCTAAAAATAAAAGGTAATATTCCATCTACTTTTGACTCCCCTTTAGAAGCTCTATCGGTATTACTCTCCCGAGCAAATTTCTAACGAATTTACTTATCTTATGATCTAAAAACTATTTTATATTTTACTTTGTTAGTTAGCTTTAAATTTATTTCTAATAATCTTGATAGAAGATATTTTATCAATTCATGGTATGACTTGCTTTTCCATTGTGTATTTTAATTATATTATTATTGTTGTTAAATCTCTTAGTTATTTCACTTTAATGGTTGATGTAACTTCTTTAGCTTTTGTTGGTATCTTAGAGCATGATTATAAATTATAATAGGGTATTTAGGATGAAGTTCATTCAATTTATCGTAGCATTCTATTTCTCCTTTACATTTTAGTTCAGATGGAATTCTATTCCACCAGCAGTAGTCATCATCTTCATTATTATTTATTATCATTCTCACATATATTTTTGTTATTCTAGTATAAATGACTACAATTCATAGTTTTACTAGTATCCTGTTCAATAATTCATAATTGTATTAATTATGGTCAATAAAATCAAATTCTCTGCCTATTATAGATAAAATGTGAACAACAATAGAATAGAATTATTTTCCTTGGATACCTCTGTGCAACATACAAAAGAGAATGTAAAAAACTATCAAAAATAAGAGCTATATTGTAAACCAACAAGTTTCTAGCGATAATATTCAGAATACAACTACACATGTTTCTAATACCTATTTATAGCATAGAACAAACAAAGATAAATTCTTCACAATAACATACTATACATATTTTTTTATTATTTGAATCTTATATTAAATAAAAGTAATATAGTAGATAAAAAAACCAACATATTAAAATATTTGAACACAACTTTATTAAACTATATTGTCTAGTTATATATCAAGTGGTTCTGTTTGGAGTTCTTTGGACTGAAAAACCAAACTAGAGGACATGTAGCTCATGAGCCTCAATGAACCTCCTGTTTTGTTTCTTTAATAGTTCGACTATATTAAGAAAAAATTTAATTTCATATTAATAAATTTAAATAAAATATAGTTTTTGATAGATTTATATTTCTGCTATTAAGTTGTCAGCTTAAGGAATTAATGGTCAAGTTTTATCAAAACAAAGGAAAAAGACTGAAAACTGCTATTATTACTATTATAGTATGCTGTTTATATATAATAGTAGTGGATACAATTTTAAAATCAATAATAAAATGACAAATACCTTTTCTGATATGAGGTACTATGACTGGAAGCATTATGGCATACTATTATGGTTTTTTATTTAATATTATAGTAAATAGTATAATGTGGTATGTAATTTCCTATTTAGTTAGCAAATATTATTACAAATCTAAAGGAATTAATGACCAAATATATCTCATTCAATATGGATTATCTAAAGATAAAATCTAGGTATAAAACAGTAGAGGTATGATAGATGATTTGCTATTTTTATATGACACTTTTTATAGATAATTTTTTGTAGAAGCTAGCTAAATGATAGAAAAAATCATTGGACATGACAAAAAAAATTTCAAATAGTTTTATCAGTGGAATAAGTTTTGGAATTGATAGTTTAGTTGAATTAATCTATGATTAGATATATTTATATATCAAGTTTTCTGAGATTGCCATTTGTCCTAGAGTGAATTCAGAAGAGTGGATTGGAAAGAAAACATAAGCAAGTAGTAAAGCTAGTATACCAATAATAATTACTATCATACCAATAAGAAAAAGAAAGTTTTCTCTATCTGACCTACTAGCTAAAATTTTCATAATATACATAGTTGAACCAATTTAATTAACATTATCCTCAAAAACTATATTATTAACTTATATAGAATAGAAAACTTTAGATTATATCTATTATTCAAAATATTAGTCGAGCTGTTTTTTTGGCTGGAGGGCATATAACATTCACACCATTTGTATGGTGCCTTAATAACCTATAACCATTAATTTTATTTTTTTATTTTTTATTCTAATAACAAACAAATGATTTTAATTATTAAAATACTATAAATTTCAAAACCTTTGTAAAAGAAAAGATTTCAGAATTTGAAAAGATCAATAATAATAGAAATTGAAATAGCACTATCTGATTGTATTGAAATTTCCACATCATTCCACCGAACCTGAGATGAATTCCTTATCAATGGTAATATAGTTATATAAAATGTTTATCCTACTATTATATGTCAAGTAATTCTAATATCTATAATCCAGAAGATATTATAGAAAGAGAAGCCAGAGGTTTAGGGGAGGATTCAGATTTTGGGGAAGTACAAGAAGTTGGTGTAGAATATATAATAACACAAAAAGGTATTTTGGACAAAGACAAATACTATATTCCAAAGAATTTGGTAGACAGATATGAGGATGGTATAGTTTATTTTAGTATTACAAATGAAGAGACAAAACATTACAAAGAACACGAGACGAACTTGATATAATTTTTTAATTAGTTATAGTTTTAATGATAATGAAAAACAATTTTTTTACAATACGATGGTTGGATTTTAGACATGGACAGGGTATATATCTTGGTTTTTTTATATATTTTGCTGACACTATACTTATTCAATATGCATTATTGATTGAGAAATTTCCTTTTATAGATTCACTCTTAGGAGCAAATTTAGTAGGATTTGCAATAATATTCATTGCATTATATGTACCGCTTGCAATCATAATAGGATATTGGCATAGAAAGAGCCAATGGACAGTAGAAGTCGAAGCCTTATTTAAAGAGAATAAAGTTGGAGCAATTATGTGGCTTTTTGTTATTGACTTGATAGAAGGAAAAATAAATGAAAAAGAAAAGAAGGAAATGAGAGAAATACTTTTAAAAATAACAAAAGGAAAAGGAAAATCGATTCCAGACGATAGAAATGAAAATACACGTATAGAAAAATAAAGCCTTAGTAGTATTTTATACATATTAAGAATGTATTTGAACGTGAAAAGGATACTAATGAAAACATCAAACCAAATTATATTTTTATAATTATCAATTATCTTATGAGTAGTGATAAAGATTCATCTACATCTTCATATACTCAATAAATAAGTTCTAATTAAAGTAATATATCAGAACTCAAGCCCAAAAGAACATAGACCTAACAATGTCGAAAATTATCAAATTTCAAAAGATGCCATCCCTTCTTTTAGGAAAATACTGGTTACTGATGATGGAAAAGATATATCTAACATAGCCCTTAATTATGCTGTCGCTTTATCTAATTCAACAGGTGCAGAATTGTATATACTACGTATAC
>DASUZI010000071.1:0-5166 GCA_036376955.1 Nitrososphaeraceae archaeon | reverse complement strand
ATCTGGTGATGGTGGTGGTCCTCCTCCAACTGGCTTGTCATCTGGTGATGGTGGTGGTCCTCCTCCAACTGGCTTGTCATCTGGTGATGGTGGTGGTCCACTTTCTGTTGAACTAAAGGCGAGAAATTTAGAATTGTCACTTTTATTATTTTTAACATCGTTATAAGAGATAAAGAAATTCGAAGTATCAGGAAGATCATTCTCTTCTTTGTTATTCTTTTTATTATTCAATACATGAATTACAAATTAACATAATTTAATAATTTTCATTAAAATTCATAATAATCTTTATTTTATGTTAATTTTTTAATTTTCTTTTTTAATCCCTACAATTCTTTTTTCATACAATATTCTTTCTCCCTTTTTAACTTGTATTATTCTGGTTGCTGGAATAATCTCAAAATTTTGTGAAATCTCCATAAATTTTAAAAGAGGAATTGAAAGTATTGTATCAAAATCTCGATATGAAATAGTATAGATATCTGGATTATCAGCGTATATTGCTTTACTTAAAATTTCTTGAAGCCTCCCTTTCTTCTTCTTCCCCATTAATACTAATTCTTCTTTTTTCTATTAAAATATTAATAAAAAATAAGTATCATGCTACTACTAATATAAAAATTTAAAGTACCAAGTTAATAATAAAATAATGGAATTATCAAAAATATTCGAACATTCTATGCTTATTTATGATGATAAATGTTCATCGTGTTATAAATTTGCTCTTTTGGTTCATAATCTTTCTAATGGCTGGATTAGAATTGAAGGTCATTATTATTCAAGTAATATTCATTTAATTAATAAAATACTTTTTCCGGCTAATTATGATCCAAAGAAAATGTTTTGGTTAGTTAATAAAAAAGGAGCTTGGGGAGCACGTTCTGCTCTAATACCTTTAATTGTAGAGGTTATTCGTGGAAGACTTAAATCTCATATTGAAATTAAAAGAAACTCTACAATAGATAATACACTTAGTTGTAGGTTAGATTCTAATTCTGTCTGTTCAAGTTACTTTAATACATTTAAGAGAATTCTAGGAGTATTACGAAACACTGGGAAATTTCCTTTTAATTAAAAATATTCAAATAACCTTATCCGGAGTTTCGGAATTTGTTTGTCTATTATAATCATCTTCAATCCTAATTATATCGTTTTCATCAAATTTTCCATAGGATATTTCTAATATTATACAATCCTCTTCTAATGCTGTTATCCTATGTTTTGCACCACAAGGAATTGTTATATTTTCGTTTTCTTTAACTACAAGTTCTTTCTTGTCAATATTTATCTTAGCTTTTCCTTTTACAATTTTCCAGAATTCACTTCTATATTGATGGTACTGGAGACTCAATCTGGAATTTGAATTAATATAAATCAATTTGACAGTACAATTCTCATTCTCATGGAATTTTTCAAATTTTCCCCATGGGCGACTTTCTGTATAAATTCCCATTAGTATTAAATCATTAGTTCTAATCTTATAATAATTACTAATGAATATTCACCATACATTAAATAATTATAATGTTGTATTGGGAATGTATAAAAGAATCATTAAAATTAAATCATTAATTAATGTCTGAAATACATTTTACTGAAGGAAATTTGATTATTCTTTACTCTATCCATAAAAATTCCTCTTTACAATTGCCTAATCATATTCTTGAAAGAATTGAACATTGTAATAGACTGTATCAGATTATTTTAAAATCAAAACCAGATTCTAATAAAACTATTATATTAATAGTTGCTGAACCTCATTATTCTGAATTAATAAAAAAAGAATTGATCAATAGACAGATAAATGAAGAAATTATAATAATTGATTCGGATTCAAATAAAGTATCCCAAACGTTTGATAATCTTAAAGAATTGCTTAAAAAAAGGATTAATCCACCAGTAGTATATTTTGTAGGTTCAGTTTGGCTAAAAGATGTATTTGATTCAATTGTAAAGTCAGAGTTTAAAGAATATAAAATTCAATTTGAAGGCGCATTAGATCACCGTCCTGTCATAGAAGTAGAACACGATAAATCCCTTGAAACTCCCAGAAAAGGAAAAGAGCACTTTAAACAGGCAATAAAAAATAAAGCATTTGATATGTTATTAAATTATATTTTCCCAGAAGACCGCAAATAATTATCTTTCAAAAATAAGAATTAAAAAAGGAGCTTTAGTGAGAATACACTAATTAATAAAATCTCATTAGGTTTTATCGAGCTAACTTGGATTCTTTAGCATACAAGTCCGCTACTTGTTCTTTAGTAAAAGCAAAATTCCATACTTGGATATCATCTAATTGTCCTGTATAATTACCATTTATCTTTCCCTTTTCAGTTAAAGAATTTGCTCCTAATCGTATGGTCTGTTTTCCTGTAGTATCAGGCGTTATTCCTGTCTTTGTTGCGTTAGTTGCAACCTCAAGACCGTCCATATATAACTTTAACAAATGTGTTTTTTCGTCAAAAGTTAGAATTGCATTGTGCCATACGCCATTGGCATAGGTACCTTGAGAAGTAATATAATTATCATCTCCACTGGAAGTCTCAAATCCACCTCCAACTTGTTCTCTATTGTTAAGCCATATTCCATAGTTGAGATTAAATCCAGCCCTGTCACTTCCAAATCCCCCTTTATTTAGTAAAAAAGCGTTATTTCCTGAAGTGACGTTCATTGCTGTATTAAACCATACAGATACTGTAAAACCGTTTAGACTAATATCACGACTATTAACAACATCTGCATAATTAACACCAGAAAAGTCTATTATCTTAGAGTTCTTAACAACAGGAGAATTATTCTCTTGAGCAAATATCTCTAGATTTAATATGTTATTTTTGTAGTTTTCTGTCAATCCAAAATATAACAATAAAATAACAAAACTAGAACCTATGATGCAAGAAATTTTTCTATTCATTTATAGTTTGATAATTTTCATAATTTAAATATTTTTTCTTTTTATCTAATAGAGATAGTAAAATAGAAATATAAAAAGTCAGATTTTTGGGTATAAATTTACCAACTAATTTTTTTGGGAGATGTAAGTTGCTTTTCCAATTCATCTAATCTTTGAATCGAATCTGGGTTCTTACGCAATTCCGAAAAAGAGTCATCATTTCTAATTCTTTGCATCACAGCAATTACCTCTTCTTCTGTTACACCGTGTTTTTTATCATATTCTATCTGCTTTGTGCAATTAGACATAGTACTATATTTTTTAAAATTGCGCTTCTCAAATGAAGTCGCAGTTGGTGATAACCCCTTTACATAACGAACAATCACCTTTTCAACATGTTCTAAATGCCACTCTCTCATAGCAAATCTATTAGGCTTCATAAACATACCCATCTATTTTTGCCAAAAAGGATATTTAAATTAATATACAAATTATATCATGAAATCGTTATATTTATAATATATAAAGTTTTTTTTCATATGTTAATATGCTTTATCAAAATTTTTAGAAAATGGTTCTGATAGATAGTCTGATAATTTAAGGTTATCTTCCCCTGGTATCTTTGCAATTTCGAACCTTTCTTTGACTTTTAATAACGTAGCCGTCGCATCAATTCCTATTTTTGTTGTAAGTAGATTAACTTGGTCACTAGAAGGGTCAAGACTAGATCCTTTTGCATTCTGAATAATAATCAGGTCTTTATCTGCTTGACATCTCGTTGCTACTGCATATTCTACTTCGACAGGATTTGTAGGGTTAATATCATCATCGACGACTATTGCAATTTTAAGTGAGGGATGGGCCGCAAATGCTGCAAGTAAAGCATTTTTTGACTCTCCTTCTACTCTTTTCTTTATCTGTATAACTGCGGTTAGCCAATTGCTTCCTCCGTCTGTTAGCAATACTTGTAATGTACTTGGAACAACGTTTTTTACTTGATCTAACATCTTTGATTCCACAGGTAATCCCATCAATAGACGATGTTCAGAATAACCAGGAAGTATATCATGAAAAATAGTATCATTTCTAAATCTTATTTTTTCTAATTCAAATACAGGTTGCTGTCTTTTAAAATCATATGTTTTTAACATCTCTACCATCCATTCTTCATGGGTTTTATCAGACAAAATTTTTCCTTCTAAAACTATTTCTGACATTGCTGGAATAAGAAGCTGCGAAAACTTGTTAATACCCAACTGCAAATTCCCATTTAGTAGTGTATTTGCAATATGCATTTCATCTATGCCATATGATGCTTGGTAAGCTGCTGCTATGTTAATTGCAGGATGAACTCCTATCACAATTGCGACCTTCAAATCTTCCCCATGATCTTTTGCATACATAAAACATTTATGCAAATGTCTTCCCTCTACCATTCTTATTGCCATGTTTTTATCATCTAATTTTAACAACCGATGGGTAGAAGAATTCTGATTTCCTTTTTCTTGATCTTTTGCATACACAATTGAAGAAGTGATATACGGTCCAGCATCATTTTCAAAATGTGTAACAATAGGAAGATCAGATAATTTATTTGATGAATTTTGATAATACTGGATGTCATTTACTGTTTTTATTTTAATATTCATATTGTTAATGGATTTGTTAATGATTGTATGGATGTCGTTTTTTTCTTTTGATCCTATTGCCATGGCAAATCTTTTTCTTGTTCCAATAAGATTACTAATTACTGGAATAGTTTTATCTTCTACATTTTCAAATATTACAGCTTTATTACCATCAAGTTTACTGACTATTGCTGGTAATTCAAATGTAGTATTAACATTCTTTTTAATTCTAATGATCTCATCTTCATTTTCAAGTAACTCTAAAAATTTTCTTAGGTCGATATTATGAATATTGGTCGTGTTAGAATTATCTTTTTGCATCTTTTTCAGCCTGTCCACTTATCCTGTCTAGTATCTCCTCCATAATTGTTTTCATACTCTTAACATCTAATGGTGTTTTAATATGTAAAGAAACTAAACAAATTCCATTTAACATTAATGCTATTCTTTGAGCAATGGAGTTAATGAAGAATGAATCAAATTTGCTGGGTATTACTATAGCTGATGTTACTTTATTTGATAGACTAGACGCCATTGTAACAGATCCGATTCTATTTGAGTTTTCAGATATTATGATAAAACATCCGTTTTCAAAAAAAATTGTTTTTATATGAATGATTCTTTTATCATCTATCTTAATAT
>DASUZI010000070.1:0-19284 GCA_036376955.1 Nitrososphaeraceae archaeon | reverse complement strand
GATGTTATAAAGAATACATACTATAATTTTGACAGCTCAAAAAATTAAACTGACATGATGAGAATGATCAACTCAAGACCAGAGATAATTTGGAATTAACTAGTTTTCAATGTATAAGATATATGGGATTGTGCGTCAATTACAAATTCATTTAGTGGAAGACTATATCCTCCAACGGACCAATATGCTATAAGACAGGTACAGTTAGCCGTAGAAAATATAATTAATAACCTTGAAAATAAAAAATACAAGAAAAACAAGATACAAAACAAGAGGTACAATGACAATAACTGAGAAAAGAGTAGAGTATCAAAAATATTTGGATTAAATTTAATGGATTGATAGAGTAGTTTTTGTGGAGAAAATTTTATTTGTCAAATATTCCATAGTTAAAGAAAAAGTTAAGGATAATGAACTATTGGTCGATGGACAATATAAGTAGCAACGTTAATAGTATGATTAAAAAAAAGATTATTGATTCTAGTGCTAACTCACCAAATTCCAACAAAACCCTTATAGCATTATTTTTTTTTAACTTATTTACAAATAAATTCTACAACCATAGAATAGTATCTAACGCGGGATTGACTCTATAACTAGTATTATGGGTCAATCCTTTCTTCTTCATTTATTAACAATAGATACTCTTGACTTTGTTATTCTTCTGAAGAAAACGAAGTATAACTCATTAATCGCTTACATTTAAGATTGGTATCAGAGGCTACAATAATACCAATCTTTTCTTGACATGTTTGATGGATTGTTGGTGCAAACAGAGCAGGTAGCATTAATACTTAAAGATGGTCATATAAATAAGATTATTGTTTTTGAATGTAAAATAAAAATTAATTAAATTAAGAAATTAATCTTATGAATAAGAAGAAGTATAATCTTATGAATCAGAAGAAGTATAACTCATTAATCGCTTACCTTTCTATAACATAGATTGTAGGTCTTTGTCTATTGATGCTGAATCTCTTGTATTGTCAATCCGTTTTACCAATTATCGACTATTAGTTTGTGCTCATTGCCAAATTAATTATAAATAACAAAATATCTTCGGATTTACAATCATCTTATTCATTGTTGTAGCATTTTGTTTTGAGAATTCACCATAATCATTTTTGATATTTATCACAGAAAATTATTTTTAAATATTAAAATATAGATTAATTTCAGAACATAGAATAGAATAAGAATTTAAGATATTAATAATACATTGTACGCAATACTAATTTAGTCATCAATTTACCTTTTTACGGAGAACGGGGCAACAACTGTAAAAGTCAGATGTCATATTCTGGACTTATTCTTGTGTGTTCACACTCAACATTAGCATTTAACGGTGTTCAGGCCATGACAATTTATTACTAGTAGTTGGTTAACTAGGTTTACCGATTTTTAAATAACCCTACAACGTAATACATGTTACACTATTCTTCGTCAAAAAAACATAAGGGCCTGAATAGCCATAGTCAATAACCCATACTTGATCTGTATCGGTCCATCCATCTAGACTATGGCTATTCTATAATAAAAAATAATAGTAATTTAAATTTTAATTCCTAAATTTCGGTTATTTATTTAGTATTTCTTATCTTCGATACCTTCACCCTTTTTCATATAGTTACTAGACAATAAGCGATTATGAAATAATTATATGTGAAATAATTTACTTTACATAAATCATAGTAAATACAATAACTTTATATTTTATTTGTTAAATTAAAATATGTTTGCCTACAATCACTATACTTTAACTACAAATTTACAAACTGATTCAAAATCACTATCTAAATTTATTAAAATTGTAGGTATTCGAAACAAGAACTCTGCAAACAGTAACATTCTCGTCTTTTATCCTTTGACAGATTTGTAAAAGATATAGAGATAAGTCCAAGAAATTCAAAGTAAAAGTAAGATTTCCAAAAACTATATTCAAACATACAGAAGCTATAGACAAAAATGACATCGTCCATATTTTGAATGATATGTACGCCAAGAATAAGAAATAATAAATCAATACAATAACTATTTTACGTAGTCTATCTATTACTATTACAATAGGATGGAGACGAGCAGTAATAATAATGAGCCTAATGTATACTATCCAATAACAATAATAAAGAATAATAGTTCTAACTCACAATTACCTCTACCACCATCATCTCAATCTCAATCTCAAAAATCATCATCAATAAAACTAGCAATTAGCAAAGACGAAAGATTAGAATATCTAAATATTCCAAAAGGTTTAATCGAATTATTAAAAATCAATGATTTTACAATCGAAAAGATATTAGAATATGGACCATCTAAAATTGCAGAAATATTGGTAATAGATAATTACGTTGCGCAAATAATATTTAATGAAACAAACAACAAAAAATACTAGTAATATTATCTAATTCTAATTTTTTATTAATAATTATTTCTTTGTATAGCCATCTGACTTCTAATCAGGTTAGCAAACTTCCGCTTAATCTCATCTCTTTGTCCGATTGGTACTTCATAACATACGACTAAAGAAATATTATTACCATTAATTGTTGATAAAAAAAGAAAGACGGAAAATGAACAAAAATATCTATAAAAACAACGATTTCCAAATGTTAAAACATTATTTTTATACGTTTTTCGGTCGGCATCTATCAAATTATTGGATAGATATCCATCAAAATCGGGCAGTATATCCTACAATGTGTCCGATGTGTCCGAATTTATAAAGCTCAAATCTAAATGTCTGAAAATCAATTTTTTATTTTTATTCTTCTGCAGATGGATGAAAATGTGTTTTTACATGTTCAGAACAATAATGAAGAGAACATCTATGACATTGTAATATCGGAGAGTTACGACAAAGCATTATTCCGCAAACTGTTCCCTTAATAGAGTTATTTCTCCATTCGATAGGATCAATAGAATTATTCAATATGAATAAACTGTTGAAATTAGATATGAATCTTAACCAATAAAATTTCCTTAAATTAATAAATATTAACATGATTCTGACGGTTCAGGCTATGGCAATCAATTAATTAATCTATTACTCTAGCGCTATCTTATCAACATTAGTAACAAAAAATTCAACTAATTCTTTTTACAAGTGATTTTACTAATCAAATTAGAAATTGGAAATCACAATAAACATTAAGTAATGTAATCTACTAATCTATTTAGTAATACTATATTAGCAAGCGAAGCGAATCTAAGCACTTCATTCATTATTTAAGAATGTAATTATCATTCCTATAACCATTTTTCTTATTTTTTCACATTATTCTTCAAACATAAAAAAAATTGAATCAATGATGTTAAAAATATGTCATTTAGTTTACAACCCTGAGGAACAACAGATAGTGCACAGAATCCAATTCCCCTTTATTTAAATATCATATAGAGGCTTAAACTACTGAGTTAATATTATAAAATAGAATGTATTCATTTTGTATACCACAACAACAATAGAACACTTCATTATATGTAAGATATACAACACGTGTAAGAAATATCAGAGATTATAATTCAAATAGATAAATGAATCAAAAATTTAATTAATAACGATCCGTTTTAATTATTTTGCATTTTTTGCAATAAAGATTACCTTCTTTATCAATTACCTGTAATTTTCCATGACATTTATTACAAAAAAGGCGTTGTTGATCAATGATTTTCTTTCGTATCATAGTAAGGATAAATGGAATGACAAATGTTGTTAGAGAATAACCCAGTAATCGCATTAGCAGACTATTATTACCAGATTTAGGATTATTTCTGTATCGTTTCATAATTTTTAGTATTACTAATATAGAATAGGCTATATTAACGAATTTTCATACGAGTTCTAAGTAGTTATGAAAATCACATGTTGAGTTAAATAGAATATCGCTATTATGGTATATAAAAGAATCAGTTTGTATAAATTTGTGTTCTTTTTAATTTACAGTGTATATAGCAGTATGAATTATCTCATTGTAGCTAGTCCCACGTTAAAACTTTCTCCAATTATAAAATACTATACATACATAAAAAATCCATACAAGAAGAGTTTTACTACTACACTATATCCCTCTGATTACAGTACTACTAGAGAAGCCTCCCCCGAGGATTAATTCTGAGAAAACAAAATGATCTATAATTATTATATACTATATTTTTAATTTAATTCCAATAAGGTAAGCAAGAGACTTAACCAACCACGGCCATCTTCATTTCTGTTTGCTCCATAATGATGGCTATGGTTTTATTCTACTACCTCTAATACATTGCAGAATGGTAGATTTGTCTCAAATTATTTATATTTTGTATTACAAAAGATCTTACAGAACTAGGGATGTAAATCCTGAAATCTGTATAGATGTTAGATATATGTGTTAAACATTATCTTAGCATCTATCTATTTGTTAAATTGATTTCAATTAACTAAAGAAATAAACCAATAACTTAGTTTATAAATTTTCTATAAATTACTAGAATATATTATAATTTCTTATTATTCAGATTTATTATAATGTAGTTTACATATCTATCTAACAACCACTAAAAAAGTCAAGTCTTGAAAAGTAAAAGCGAAATTGCAAAACATCTTTGACTTGCTCTTGGAAAATGATATAAATAAAAATTTAATGTTTAATTATCATTTATTGCATTATTTTATAATAAGAATACTAATCAATGATTGATACAACTAGATATATTTGATATTTCTTTAAATCAATAGTGACATCAACCTACTCGTCGTATTCAGAACTGAGAGAAGATATTAATAATATAATTAAAGAATGGCTTTTCGGAACAGAAGACATGTTTGATAATGAGGATTTAGAATGTATGGTCGATGACATTATGAAGATAATTAATAAAAAATACCAACTACAAAATAGGAACATCGTAATAGAAAGTGTTCTCACACCAGAACACAAAGTCACATTAGAATCTCTTCTAAATATAGTTAATGTATTTGGGTTATTAATACGTAACCAATTGATTCGCCTGTGTCAAATAGTTTATTCCAGATATCATAACAAAAGACACACTAAATTATAAAAACCTGTCAAATGACAGAATTATTTTGAGTAAAAAGAAATAAAATTTATTCTCTAATTTAAATAATCTAATAAACGAAAAATAAGATTTAGTGCACTTTAATGTGCTTCGTGGTTAAGCTTGTTCAATTCTTTCAATGTTGCAAAAGCGGCTCCGCATTGACAATTATATATTTTTCATTATCATTTTGCGTCATGATAGTATTTTTAATGTAAAACACTTTATTTATCAATAGGAGCACTTTGTTGTCCAATAAAATAGTATTAAGAAGAGAAGCATATATTCTTTTTTATAGAAACATAATAGTGTTCATAAATAAATAAGAGAAGGGTTGTTAGAAGTAATGTCGTTATTCTATTCTTTTCACACCATTTTACAATATATTCTAACTATTACTAATACTGTCACTGCTATGTTCTTTTTTTCTATGGTTCTCAAATTCTTCTTCGGAACTAAAATCCACGTCACATGCTTCACATTGATAAGCCCCTGGATGATGAGATGACATATTTTATTATTGTCAATATCTGATTTAATAGTTATATGATTTTCTTTTATTCTTAATCAAAGAATAATAAAAGTAGTACAAGATCGTGATGAAACGAAGATTTAGCAATTACTCCAATATCTTTGAAGAAATTCAAGGGACTTTTACATTAAACAGGATTGTCCGTTCGTAGACTAGCAGTGCTAAAATAAAAATATTATATAAAATACTATTACTTGATATTTAACTTCCGGCTTCTCTGATTAATCATATAAATCTAATTTATGTGCATTTATTTGATGTACTGCAAAAAAATTATCAAAAATTAAAAACTAATTGAAATATTAGAAACAATAGAAAAATTTAATAGTAATAATTAATTAAAGAAAACGCTTATTTATTATCCGAGATGTAGACAATTCTGTTCCAATCATTATATCCAAATATTTAATATTATTATAAAGAGGGATATGAAACTCTAAGATAATGATGTATGGATTCAAGTATAGCAACCACAACAAGACAAGGTTAAACCAGATAAAAGAGAAGAAGAAATAGATACTTGGAAACTTTTTCAATGAATATAAAAATCAAATTAAAGGATCCAAGAGTTTTATAGTAATGAATAGCGCAGATAATTAAAAAAACTATAGCATTAACTTTTTGGGAAACAAAAGAAGATATGGATACATATCATAAGCTTAATAATAAATGGTTTAATATAATTACAGAAATATTAAACCATTCGAATGCTTGCCAGAGAGAAGTGATTGTATTATATTTATTTTAAGACATTATTTTCATCTTAAATTATTATAACCATAATGAAAATAATTTTACTTATCTTTAAATTAGAAACTCTATCTATTAATATCCTATTGAATATCTTTGTAAACGTGTTCCGAAAGAAATTCCGGAAGCGATTTTAATATGAGTTAATCTTAACTAAGAGATAAAATTTAAGATTTACTTTTGATCTTAATTTAATAATTAAAAAAATAATAGTATTTTTACCTTAGCGTTCTATACCAAATGCTAATTTTATTGTAGCATGATATTTCGTAATCCTACCATTATTTGGGTCTACGATCGCAGTTTTACTTACAACCTCAAGCCCTGTAATTCCTCGTATTGTTTTCGTTGCCTCTTGGAGCGCAACTTCCACTGCCTCTTCCCATCCTTTATCAGAACTACCAACAAGTTCCACTATATTTGCAATTGATTCTGACATATTTGTTAGGGAATAATGTAATTATTAAACATTGTTACGAAATTAGTTGGGTATTCGGAATCTGGCTTGATAAAAAATTAATTTTCTTCACTATTATGATCCAAATAAAATTGCAGATTTATTCAATAACATATAATAATTTAAAAATTAAGTAAAATAATCAAATATTGTTGATAATACTAACTACTTATTTTATTTCTTTTATTCTGTTGCTGCTACCGTAATTTGTAGAAATTGAGAATTCCGTGCGTTATTACTGAGATTTATAAATGTACTAAATGTATGGCCGTTGTCATCGCTTTCCACAAAGAAGATTTCCTTGTTGCCAAGTGTAAGATCCAACCATGCAACATAGACAAAAGAATTGTCCAAAGTATATGATAGATACTTGTCTCAACTTGAAAAATTTACCAACGTATCTCTTAATTACCAGTTTTAGCTGAAATAATGAAAATAGATATAGCTGACAATGTAATTAGCTTAAAACCTTTTGAATTTTTGGTCAATCCTCTTAGTTATAGGCTTAATTATTATTGTGATTGGCTTATGGTATTACTTTACAGTTTATCCAACAAATCCTTTAGGATGACTTCTAATTATTATACTAAGAAGTAGTTTAATTCTAATATACACGACTCCACGAGATGTACGCCGGGAGTGGGACTTGAATCTCGAAGTAGTAGTTCGGGGTTTATACATTTTAAAAATTTTAAACAAAATTTAGTCATAACTAATATTTCCAATTCTACAATTGATAAAACTAGTTCGATTAGAACATGTAAAGAGACAAAACAAAACAATGAATGAAGTTTTATTTCAATTCTATAATAGTTCGATTAATAGTTGTTATTTATAATTTTCGAGATTTTAAAATAACTCGGATCGCTTTTTGATAAATATTTATATCTATATAATTCTATTAAAATTACGAAAAAATGTTTTGAAATATTTCAATACTTAACACAGGTTTCAATAGAAAAACTTGCTTTCAATCTTATAATAGTTCGAATAAACCTTCTTTTCTAAGTTTGATCTCTTTTCTTTTGTAGTTGTCTTCCAATTCTATTATACAATTGAAGAATCTGATTCAAAGTTAGAAATCAGTCTTAGAATAGAATCGATATTAAATTGTATAATATAATATTTTAAATCTATTTTAACTAGTATTTCAAATTAATTTTATCAATGTATTCCAACTTAACGTGCAACACAAGATATAGACGTATATGACCGATTTTATATCTACCAAATGCAATGATTTCAAAGTTCAACTAATCAATTGTGATATCAAATTAAATTAGTGCTGAACTAGGCTTGTATTTTGGCATTAATATTCAAACAATCAACCTTGTAATAACGATCATACTCATTCAAATATTGATTACAAGATGTTCATCGTTTGATATTTATATAAATTTTACAAAATTTAATAAGATTTCTTGAAATTCTTTACAAGATTTTCAAGTTCTTATATATAAATATTTACCTTGATACTGAATAGTAGTGTAGAGCGTAGAGAGTGGAACTCTAACCCTACAACTATACTCGCGTGGTCTCTAGAATCCAATTAATAATAATAAATTAACATCCTATGAAGATTGTATGTAATACTGAAAGTCAATTCTCTGTTCTACATTCGTATTAATCTGGATGATTTCACCTTTTATTGAAACCATACTAAAATTTGCCATAAAGTTGATTGGTCTTTACTCAAACCAATATTCCAATCACCTGCTAGCAGATAATTTGAGATATTCTTAATGTTAATGTTCCTCGAATGTTCCCCATTGAGGTAAATCTAAACAATAGAATTAATTTTACCAATCTTTACGAGAGTACTATTAATATTATTTTGTGGGGGATTATCTACTGCATATATGTATATAATATTACTGAGACATATTATAATTACAATTAATAAACTATAATAAAAATTAAAAATTTTAATCATAAAATATGATAGGGATAGTTTGTTATTACATTTTATTGCTATGTAATAAGTTTTATCCAAAGTCTTGCAATTATGGATATAATACAAGGATTTATTGAAATATTTTTACATACAGAAATAGAATAATTGGTGAAATAGTTTAAATAAATATTATTGACAACTTCAAAACCAGGTAATTTATTAAAGTCTTGTATGGAATATAATAACCTAAAATTGATTATGATTTTATAATATATATAGTAAATATAGTCAATTTATGCACGTTTCTTGATATGAGATTTAAGTGTTTCAACAAGAGTCTCAAAATCCCAAGAATTATCGTAGCGTAAACCATTTATGTAAAAACATGGTGTACCATTTACGTCGCTCCGTACTCCACTAAGAAAATCCTCACGGACACGACCTGCATAAACATGGTTAAACATGTCATTTTTGAACCTATATTTATCCAATTCCAGAACTTCTGCATATTCCTCTAGGTGCTTATCATCAAGTGCTTGTTGATGTTCATATAGGATATCATGCATTTCCCAAAATTTATTCTGAGCACCTCCACATTCAGCCGCTTCTGCAGCGTGTTGAGCATGAGGATGACTTTGCGTGATGGGAAAATTACGAAAGACAAAACGTAAACTGTTACCAAGAATATTTTGTGCATTTTTGATGATTGAATAAGCCTGTCCACAATATGGACACTCATAATCGCCATATTCAAGCAAAGTAACTGGTGTTTTTTGGGGACCCTGTATATGGTCACTGCTCTCATTGACAGGAGGGGTTAATTGTGCTGTTTCTTTTCTACTTATTATGTCGATTTCACTCCATCTTCTTATTATTATCCTCTTACGGTTGAGATAGATTCCAAGGCCTTCAAAATCCCATCGGCTCCTGGATTGACTCCAATTGGTGAAACATAACTATATCTAATAATTCCATCTTTATCTAATAGGAAGAGAGCTCTTTCTGCAATACCATCTTTTTGGCGATATACTCCATACTTTTTTGCTACTTCACCTTTTGGTTCAAAATCCGTAAGCAATGGAATTTTAAGATTCTTTTCCTTGGAAAAAGCAAGATGACACCAAACACCATCTACTGAGATTCCAATAACCTCTGCATTTAAGCGTTGAAATTCAGGTAAAAGTTGATTAAATAAAGTCATTTCATCCCCACATACTGGTGAAAAGTCTGCAGGATAAAACACTAGAATCACAGGATTACCACGATATTGATTCAACGATATTGATTGATCTGGTCTACTACGTAGAGTAAAGTCAGGTGCGGTAATACCAGGTTGTAATGCTGTTGTCTGGGATTGTTGTTGAGACTGTGTATCGGACATATCATTAGATAGAGATCATAGAATATATGAATTATATCTAGGTACAAGCTAAACAATGATAGTATAATAGAGATAATTTCTAATAATATTAATTGATAATTTATAATAAGTGTCAAAAGATAGTAGAACCAGAAGAATGTTTCTAATTATTATTTATAGACAATTAATTAACAACTATATTGTCCTCATTATAATTAATTTTTTTGATGTTATTATCTAAACATAGCTAATTCAACAAATTCATTGGAAGTAATTTGAACAGTTTTCAATTTTAAGTATAGAATACTAAATAACGGTTTCTATCCATCACATCAGAAAATGAATAGTTAATTACTTTGTTTATCAACTTAAATATGAACAATATGTATTTTAAAAGATTGTACAAAAGGAGAATATGATGACTACACTAGATGAAGCTAAAAATTATTCCTCCACCTGAGAGCAAGGCAGTTGAAATTAACCAACTTATGAATATTGCAGCAAACAGTGGTGGTAATCTATAGCCCATGAATTTATGGATGAACATGGATTGAAAGTATTGATGTTTTTATCACAAAAAAATCCTTTACCTCACGTGTATTTGATATTTCTACAAAAGATTTAGCAATTCAAAATCAGCCTGGTGCTCAGCTTTATGGAATTCATGTTTTTAACAATTGCAATGTGATAATTTTTGCCGTTTGTCTTAAATATAAAGTAGATCTATGGAGCCCTATAAAATTTTGTTACTAATTTGTAAAAAGTTTATTTGACACACGAGACTAAAATAAACAGTGAAACTAATTTCTGTAAATGTTGGATTACCTATAAAAGTTAAATTTGGAAATGAAATTGTCACTACTGGAATATTCAAAAATCCTGTTGATAAAAGTATAAATTTAAAAAAATTAAATCTCGAAGGCGATAGACAAGCTGATCTGACTGTTCACGGTGGACCTGATAAAGCCGTATATTCCTATCCATATGAATATTATGATTTTTGGAGAAAAGAGTTTCCAGATATATCATTTAACTGGGGAATGTTTGGAGAAAATTTAACTACCGAAGGTCTTTTCGAATCTCAAGTAAATGTAGGAGATAGATTTCAAATAGGTTCTGCACAATTAGTTGCAACTCAACCACGAATGCCATGTTACAAACTTGGTGTCAAGTTTGGTAGAATGGACATAATAAAGAAGTTTTTAAAGAGTGAGAAATCTGGAATTTACTTTAAAGTGATCAAGGAAGGAGAAATAGTCATTAATGATACTATTAAACTAATTAAGAAAGACAATAATAATATCACAATAAAAAATATAGTTGAGCTTATTACAAAAGAAGATAAAGAGAACACAATACTTATGAAAAAAGCAGTTAAAGTTCAAGATCTTCCCCAAGGCTGGAAAAATTATTTTCTTGAAAAATTATCATATTCAAAGAAATAACAAGCGATTTATATGGTGAAAAGAGTCAAGCAAATTCCAACCAATTCTCCTAAAAATTTGAAAGATAGTTATAATAGAGTAGCCAGAAAATTAAGAATTTCTGTAACTGATAAATGCAATATGAAATGTATTTATTGTATGCCAAATGGTAACATTAAATGGATTGATGATAAAGAAATTCTTAATTTTAAAGAAATAATTAGAATAGTATCCATTTTTACACAGTTAGGAATAACAAAAATTAGACTTACTGGTGGAGAACCATTACTTAGACCATCATTAGAGAATTTAATTAGTGATTTAATAAAGATAAAAAAAATAGAAACTATTAGTATGACTACTAATGGTTTTTTGTTAGAAGAGAATATAAACCAGTTAAAATCAGCAGGATTAAATTCTCTAAACATTAGCCTTGATACTTTTAAAGAAAAACGATTTAGAACTTTAAATGGCATTTCTAATTTAAATAAAGTTCTTAGAGGTATTCAAAAAGCAAGAGAACTAGGTGTAAAAATAAAAATCAATACTGTAATAATTCGAAATTGGAATGATGATGAAATAATTAACTTCGTAAAGTTTGCCAAGGAGATGGATTTAACCGTACGTTTTATAGAATTTATGCCTTTGGATGGATCCGGTATCTGGAATTATAATCTTGTTATGACTAAAAAAGAAATAATAAAAATCATAGAAACTAATTTTCATAATGTTATTTCTTTAGATAAAAATAATTCTTATCTATCTGATCCTGCTACTATTTATAATTTTGATGACAGAAAAGGAAAAATTGGATTTATCCCATCAATAACAGATCCATTTTGTTCAAATTGCGATAGGATAAGATTGACTTCTGATGGAAAATTTCTTACTTGTCTTTTTGAAAAAGAAGGATATGACTTGAAGAAAATGATTAGAAATGCAAAGGTTACTGATGAAGAAATGAGGGAATATCTTATAAATTGTTATAAAATGAAACCAGAAGGAATAGTTGAATTAATTCGAATTAATCGACTTAGACCAACCCTAAATCTTATGCATACAATAGGCGGTTGAATAACTAAAATGAACTCCTGCCAAGATACTACATTGAAGATAAAAGTATTTGGAATAGTAAGAGAGAAATTAAAAATTGATACTCTTAATATTCCTATGAATAATAATTCAATTTCATTAGAAGAAATCAAAAAATATCTTAAAGAATTTTATCCTTACCTCTCTAAAAATGAGTTAAACTTTGTATTTGCTGTTAATAAAGTAATACGTAACGAAAATGTCAACGTAACCTCATCTGATGAAATTGCTCTTATACCACCAATAAGTGGAGGATAAAAATAGTAAAGAGGTATAATATGATTTCAATAACAAAAGATATAATTGATCAATTAAAAATTTTAGAACAACTTAAAGATAATTCATCTGGCGCAATTGTATTTTTTACTGGAATTGTTAGGGATCATAATTCCAAGGAAAAAGTTGAAGGTATCTTTTATGAAGCATATGAAGAAATGGTCGAAGAGATATTAAAAAAGATTGAAAAAGAGATATCTGGAAATTGGAATATTAAAAAATTTATTGCAATACATAGAATTGGATATCTTAAAGTTGGAGAAATAAGTGTAATAGTTGGAGTTTCTTCAGAACATAGAAAAGAGGCATTTGAAGCATGTAGTTATGGAATTGATAATATTAAAAAAAGATGTCCTATTTGGAAAAAGGAGAAAATGGAATCAGGGGATTCTGAATGGGTGCAAGGTGTTATGATAAATGAATGAACCAACAATTAATAACTACAATAAAGGAATGTTTGATGTATCTAATAAAGCAGACACTTTGAGATATGCTATTGCACAAGCAATAATTAAAGTAACTCCTGAAACTCTAAATCTAATAAAAAACCACAAAATACCTAAGGGAGATATCATAGAAGCTGCAAAGATTTCAGCTACACTTGGAGCAAAAAAAACATGGGAATTGATACCTTATTGTCATCTTATTCCTATAGATCATATTTCTACCCAATTATCATTAAACGAATGCACAATAGAAATTAAAGTCAGTGTTAAAAGTGTATGGAAAACAGGAGTAGAAATGGAAGCATTAACTGGCTGCAGTATTGCTGCACTTGCTGTATATGATATGCTCAAACCAATAGATGAATATCTATCAATAGAATCAATAAAATTGTTAGGTAAAATTGGCGGTAAAAGAGACTTTATTGAAAACAATCTTGATAAAAAAATTACTGTTGCTATATTTGTTATAAGTGATTCTACTTTTAATGGTACAAGAGTTGACAAATCAGGGACCATGATCAGTGATAAGTTAAAAAATACTTATGCTACTAATACTGAAATTGTAGGCTATGAAGTATTACCTGATAATATAGAAAAAATTAAGGCATACCTTATCAAATATTCTGATGAGAAAAAAGTAGATCTAATAATAACTTCTGGCGGTACGGGTTTTAGTAGAAGAGATGTAACTCCTGAGGCTACTAAAATGGTTATTGATAAGGAGACAAATGGAATTTCTGAAGCTATCCGATCATATGGTCAAAGGAGAACACCATTATCAATGCTCTCGAGGGGAATATCGGGAACAAGAGATAAAACTTTGATTGTAAATTTACCTGGAAGCACTAAAGCAGTATCAGAATCATTAGATCTTCTTTTACCAAGTGTATTCCATGCATTTAATATGTTGGAAGGGAAAGGTCATTAATGAGATTCTAATATTAGTAATTATTCCTATCTTTTTTGTAGTGAAGATAAAATAATTATCTAAATAAAGAAAAATTTAGACTAAAATTGATACTATTTTTAGTAACAAAGAATTTATAAGATTCTTTTTTACAAATGATTTAACTAATAAAAATTAGCAACTATAAATTATAATAAATATGTACTAATCTAATTTAGTAATACTATGTTAGCAAGTGTACTTTAGAACTTCAATTATATTTTATATGATCTAAAAATTCAGTGCACAAATCAGCAATAAGTTTCAATCTATTCTTGTTGATCGCCTCATTAATAATAATGTTAGTACATTATACTAGCATAAATTTTCGAATGTCAAATCACTAGAATTTAGTAGGAGGAATAGAATTAAATTAAATGATAAACAAAAATACTAACGATATAGATCCGCATTATCAAGATCTTATGAACAAAGCAGCCGGATCTGTGATAAGCAAATATATTTTTCAAATTAAAAAATATAAAATTGATCCTACAAAACCAAGACCAACAAAAGACGATTTTTATGAATTGATTAAAGATATAGCATCGAATGATAAGGAATTCCGAAAATTTACATTTGACACTTACAGGATTCGTATTTGTTATGATAAAGAGAAAGATAGTTTTAACTTAGAATGTTATAGTTAATTAAATAGGTTTGTTAGGATTATCAATTAACATTATATAAGTAACCAGAATTCTATTAAGTATTTTTTGCAAACTCAAATTATGTTCTTATCAGTTATTGATTTTCCACAAGTCCTCAAGGTATAAAGGTCCAAATATAATAAACGGAATTAATTTGTAGTATAATATTGGAAACAATATTGGTCTAGGGATAGTGGTAAGATTGCAATATGTGGAAATTATTATGTAAATGGTTCTACTTTTCCAGGCAGCTATTTGGTTACTTTTGATGGAAAGGTAGGTACAGATACTTATAGAACACAAATATAAGTTTAGTCATTAGGAGTACTAATTGAGTTCCAAACTAGCGTATTGTGCTTTGACTATCCATCATTGAGATAGACCTTATACCTATATCATTTCTTTTTATTTCACGTGATTAATCAATTAATTAATTAATATTATCATTCTATAGATATAATATTATATTTATACATATATTCAAAGAAAGTAAACAATGAGATCAAGAAATCAATATATGAACTGTCTCAATAACTATTGTACCTTCAAACAACTTTTGGCAAATATCCTTTTACAAAAGTCATAGCCTGGATAATGTGGTAGTATGCCAATTCACCCTACTACTGTTACTGCTACAAATTCAGGCTATCACATTTTATTATTACTAGGAATCAATTAACTAAGTTCACCGATTTTTAAATATCCTACAACGATAAATATATTGCACTATTCTTTTCTCCAAATGGTCTTTAGAATAGTCATAGTCAAGAGCCAATGCCTGATTTGTATTGGTCCATCTATGAGGCTATGGCTATTCAATAATAATTAAATAATTAAATAATACGTATTAATTTTTTAGACATTATAATAACAGTAAAAATACTTTAAAACGACTGCTTCGAATCACAGGGTCATGACAATAGTCATAACCTTCAATTATTACTCATAACCTCAATATTACTCATAACCTCAATAGTAATGGGTAATGGCTTACCTTTTGAATAACTAAATGAATCAAATACTCTTGTGATATAGATATTGATTACTCAAATCTTACCTTGCAAAATTCGATAAAAATTTATTTGATGGATCTTTTAAAGAATAGAGATATTTTGAAATTCGTTCCATTAATACTCCTGGTCACTACAATACCCTTTCGTTATATTCCTCTCTAATCAAATAGGGTATAGAAGCCTTAAAAACTGCATATACATAATCACCTATAACAATTCCAAGATCTTCAGAAGCAGATCTGGTTATTCTTGAAACAATATTCATTTTACCAGATTTTAGATACACATCAATCATGTTATCTGCTTTAACCATATCCATTATCTTTGCAAATACTATATTTCGTGCACTAGTTTTTATTTTTTCTTTGCATAGTAAAATATCTTCATGTTTGACTATAACTCCAATTTTAGATTTAGGTTTAAAAGTTCCAATAGTATATAACGTATTCAAACCTACTTTAAATTCAGTTAGATTGTTTTCACATTTAGTTACTTCTCCAGTTAAATAATTTCCTGCAGATATTATTTTATTAAAAAATGGTGATGATGATCTAGTAGACAAATTAAGTATTTCTTCAAGCGTTCCTCTCTCTTCTATTTTTCCTCTATTCAGAAATGCGATTGAATCTGCTAATGCATAAATATCCTCTTCAAAATGAGTAACATAGATAGTTGGAATTTGTTGCTTTCTCAAAATACTCCTTAATTCTATTCTCAATCTATCTCTTGCTAGTAAATCAATATGAGAAAGAGGTTCATCTAGCAATATTACCTGTGGATTTAAGACAAGAATTCTTGCTAGTGAAATTTTTTGTTTTTCTCCACCACTAAGTTCGTCTATTTTTCTATTTAACAAATGATCAACATCTAGATCATCAATAATTTTTTTTATAGTGGCAATCTTTTTTTTAGATTCTCGTTCCTTTCTTCTTAATCCAAAAAGAATGTTATTATAGACATTTAAATGAGGAAACAATGATGGATCTTGAAAAACATATCCTACTCTTCTTTGCTCTATAGGTTGATTGATAATCTCTATATCATTTAAGATAATTTTACCATTGTCAGGTCTTAAAATTCCGGCGATTAAGTTGATAAGAGTAGTTTTTCCACTTCCTGTAGGACCTAATATAACCATAACATCTTTATTATTTACAGTAAGACTTAGAGGACCTAGTTGGAATTTTCCAAAGTTTTTTGTAACGTTAATTAACTCTAATACCATCTAGTAGATGATCACCAACCTAATTTTAGAATCTGTTGTCTTCTTATCAGCACAAATACTGTTAATGCAACAAGTGCTATTATAATAACCAAAATGATTCCTGCAACAGAATTTCTTATTCCACCTATTGCATTGTCTTCAAAGATTTGAATAGAGACAGTATGAGGATTATATGCCATCATCATTGTGGCACCTAATTCACCAATAGATCTGATCCATGCCATTAATAAACCAACGAGTATTCCGATCTTGGCTAATGGAAGATATACACTAAAAAATACTTGCCATTTCTTTTTTCCTAAGGTTCTAGCCACGATCTCATATCGTACAGGAATGGATTCAAAAGCAGCCTGTGTGGGAAGAATCAGGAAAGGTGAAGCAACATAAGTTTGGGCTATAACGACTCCAATAACTGATTGTGTAAAATCTACTGTGACTATTTTTCCAATTAATGAATAAGGACCAAACACGCCCAAAAGCATTGTTCCACTAGCAAGTGGAGGAAGAACTAGAGGAAGTATTACGATCATTCGTATTAGAAATTTAGCCTTAAATTGAAATCTTGCCAAAACAAATGCTAATGGGATTCCAAATATAGAAACTAGTATAGTTGAAATAGTCGCTGTAGTCAAACTCAATATAACAGAATCTTGTATTTCGGTCCGTTTCAGTGATTCTATCAACTTAGCGGGTTCTATTACAAATAGGAATCCAAAAAATGGGTATAAAATATATAATACAAGGATTAGCACAAGAACGGAAAAGACAATATTAAATCCAGATATGTCTGGTTTTCTTAAAGTGTAATTAACTATAACAATCTCACCATCATTAGTCTAGAAATACTAGTTATGTTCTTGAACCAGGGACAAAATTTCTGGTTTCAATTGATGTATATCTCCTTGTAAAATTGGTTTTATAGGACTTAACCCAACTTGTTCTAAAATCTTTTTTCCATTTTCTGATAACAAAAATTTGACAAAAGAGACGGCACCTTCTATGTTTTCAACTGTATTTGGTATAGTAAATGAAAAAAATATTAGATTACCAGAAATGGTTTCACCAGTTCCTAACTTGTAGGATATTTTATTATAAAAATTTGTATAATTGGGTTCGCTTAGATTAATTTGATCTGGAAGTGTGATATAAGGGAGACCTTTTGCTATTGCTTCATGTTTATAGGCAGCAGTTGCATCAATTTGTCCAGAGTCCAAAATAGACTTTAAGATTTCTTCAGGCAAAATTTGCTCTTTATTTCTATCTTCTCCTAAAATCTTATCTTTAATTGTGGAATCATTGTAGTAAATATTTGCTAATTTTGCAGCAATGACTGTATAGTATCCTTTAGGATCTAGTTCAGGATCAGTTCTTCCAAATTTGAGTCCTTCTTTCCCAAGAACATGATACCATGGTATCTCACCATTACTAGCCTTCACCAGATCTGAAGCAAAAGGACTTTGTGGATTATATGCAATTACAAGTTCAGCAGATCCAAACTTTACAAGCCAATTGGCTAATGGAGGAGTATGATTAATTAGTCTCTCAATTGGAGTTGTATCAGCGCTAACAAATACATCAGGCTTTCGAAATCTATCCAAAATCATGTTGGAAATCTGCACAGAACCTTTCCCTTCCCCAATGAAATTATATCCTGTTAAGTTCTGAAATACTGATTTAATCTCATTTTCAAAGATGTTGACTAGCGAACCTGCATACATTACGGATACATCTTTATCAATAGTATTGGTGGCGTTTAATTCCTTTATACTAAATGAAAAGAATATAAAAAAGATAATTGGTAAAAAAATTGCAGATAAAAGTCTAGTTTTTGAATAAAATCTAGTTATATTGATAAACATACAAAAATATTCATTGTCCTATGTATAAGTAAATCTATTTTGATAACGATTTACAATATAATTTGAATAATGAATGCTAAGTTTATACCACTAGATTATTAATTAATTAATCAATTAATTAATTAATTTTTAATATTTTATGGTATAATGATGGTATGATATATAACCACTATACCGCCTCTATACAAATGTCCATAGGCCATAGTCTGCTTTTCTTCATGGTGGTGGTATAATTGGATCTAGGTTAGGAGCCTTCAAATCTGATCATAATAAAATTAATAATAGGAATTTTAGTTCCATTAGCAACAATTAATCTT
>DASUZI010000069.1:0-3135 GCA_036376955.1 Nitrososphaeraceae archaeon | reverse complement strand
ATATTAATAATTTATACAACAAAAATGCTGCAGTTACTATCCTAGTTATAGGAAGCGGCGAAAATCATATTGTATTAGATTTTAATTAGATAAATAGATTTAACAATACTTTAAACATAATAGAATAGGTTATACCGAGCCTTCAGAACACAATTACATGTATTCGTCATAAATGAAATCCTAATTTAGACATAAACATCTGTATCAATTGATTGAATTCTGTGCAATGGAATTAATTTTGATTTAATAATATTTTCCTTTTCGATGTTTTCTGTATTAACGTTTGAATTCAGTTCATTTTCTATCCATAAAATACTTAAAAATTCTTTATCTATAGATACTCTTATTTCTTTGTGTACCTTATCATTTTGTTTAATAACCCAATCTACATAGGGATGAAATTCTTGATCTCCTTCACCATATTCAAAATAAGGAGTGTGTCTTAATTCCATGGAATTATCGTTTTCCCAATCTCTTACAATATAAATAATCTCATGAGTATATGGAGCACCTTCATATTCTGGAAATTTAAAACGTTTTACATTTATTTTTAGTAGCATAGGACTAACATTAAGTAATATTTCTATATCTTTAACCAATCTTCCTAGAAATGTTATCTTATGTTTTATGTATTGAGGTTTCGTCATTTTTTAGATGTTTCCCCTCTTATTTTTATTTATTATTGAAATTTATTTAAATATTTCGTTTTTCATATTTATTTAGACACTTAAGTTAAACATTAAAAGTCAAAGCTATATGCCCCTTTCTAATCTATGGCAATAAATATATTTCAAAGAAATAAAACACCAACAATTAGTAATAAACTTTATTTTCGTGGATTGAGTGGAGAAATACAAAGACATTAGCAATATGAGGCGAAAAGTAAAGTTACGTGTATTTATGGAACTGGATACAGAGATTTGCTAAATCTCCGATTGCAAAAGGAAAAAATATCAGTATCCATAATTGATGAAACTATTATTCAGATTGAAAATAAACATTTCTTACTATGGTTATGTATTGAAATTTTCGATATAACTTTTAATCGATTATTAATGGTGATAAAAAAAATAAATTTTTTTTATAGTTTGGCAGGAAGTAAAAATACATCTTCGATTGGATTGGAGAGGTCCTTTCCATCTATTGATATTAATTCTACTTTTATAATGTAGTCAGTAGGTTCTACAAATATAGGTCCTTCGATATGATATGTTCCTGTAATAGGAGCACTCAGATCTGGTCCATACGTTGTGGTTTTTATAGTTGATTTGGATAAGGGAATGGAAGACGTATTTGAAAGCATTGCAACAGAGCTACTATCTTTTTTACTTGTATTAATAGTAGGTGATAATGTTGTTGTTGATTTATCATCTTCCTGTTTAGCGAAAGTAGTTATATTTCCTTCTCCTTCTCCTTCTTTTCCGTTTATTTGATTAACTTCTTTAATTTGTTGTGGAATACCTTTAATTCCTTGTACTGGAATAATCTCTAAATCTAAAATTCCATCTATGTCGCCAAATTCTCTATTATATATGACATTATCCATTGTGCCGTTATAAATTGTAACGTTATATGTCATATCAAGAGGAGGTGGAAGTGTAATCTTATGTGGGATAAAAGAAAGTACTACTCTGCCTAGTTCTGTTAATTCAAATGGTATATTTCCTCCAATCCTCATATCAATATTTTTTCCTAATTGTACAAGATCTCCTACTACTATGCTACCTTCTATTGATGGATTCATCTTGTCATAGTACATATACAATCCTGGTTTTGTAAAAGTCATTACTGAAAATCCTCCTGGAGGTATTATACCCGAATCAAATTTTTCTGGTGCTGAGGATACAGTTGTAACACTATGAGGATTTGAGTCATCATTGAACCAAACAACGCTCATCCCAGCAGGAATAGATACCTGCGAAGGATCATATCCAACAGAATAGTCTGTTTGTCCAACGCCAAATGGAATTCGTATAGCATAGGATGGTTGGTGTTTTAATTCTGATGGTAATGGAAGGTCGTATTGTTGATGGTAAGCAAATGCCATTTGTCCATTGTTTATGTAAATCGAGGGAATGACAAGAGTCGAAGAAATCAATAGAAATAGCAGCAGCATTACTTTCTTTAGTCTATTTTTGTATACCATTTGAGCTTTTTTGACATACTTCCAAACTTTTCTATTTGTGTCTGTATTTATAGTGTTAAATAAAGTGATTTTGTTGTTGTCACCATTTTCTCTATCTCTTTTAATTAATTTTTTGATTAGGGTAGATAACAATTCCAATTCTAATTGTCACCTTGACTAAATCTATTTATTGTTAGATTATTTATTTCTTACTCACAATATGTAAGTAATTAATTTATTCTTCATATTAAATTTTATGCGTATATAATTATTCAAAAAATGAAAATTATGTAAATTTGTTAATTAATATTATATATCTTAATTACTAGAAAATTTAATTCAGAAAACAAAATTGAAATATTTGAAAAAAAAATTATTTATTTAGACTAAAAAAAGTATTCATTATATTTTAGTTCTTGTTGCTCTGTTTATCTTATTTTTATTTTGGTTTCTTCAATAGATGTAGGTTTTTGTTTAGGTACTTCAATTTTTAAAATACCATTTTCTACAGTAGCATCTATTTTAGAAGGTACGATATTTTCAGGAAAAGGAATCTTCCTAGAAAATGATCTATATGTTCTTTCTCTAAGGACATAGCTATCTTTTTCCTCTTCATTTTTCTTTTCGTCTATACCAGAGATAGTAAGATATTCTTCTGTTGCTTTAACTTCAATCTTGTCTTTATGTATACCTGGTACTTCTAATGAAATTGTGTATTTGTCTCCCTTATCTAAAATATCACATAATGGAATACGCGTTTCAATTAAATCCATATTTTGTTGTGTTCCAAATGCTCGTAGAGGATTCATGAAAGGAGTAAAAAAAGCATCTTCCATATCTTGTCTAAAGTTATCGAAGAGGTCATCAAATGGTCTACGTACCATTACTTCTTTCCTTTGGTCGTCTTTATTTTTTCGAGATATTTGAGATGACATTTTTGATCAGTATATAATTATATTGAGAAATATTTATTTCTTACTCACATAACGTGTTTAATTTGTTAAATAATA
>DASUZI010000068.1:0-4675 GCA_036376955.1 Nitrososphaeraceae archaeon | reverse complement strand
GAATTTGTATAATCCACAAAAAATCGCAGAAAATTACGCAGGAATGGTAAATAACTTTACAAGTTACTTATTAAATACTAGCAATCTAATAAACAATGCTCTAGCATCAAATATGAGAGTATACAACACAGCACTTGAACATACACGTGATAATCTAAAGGCTTGCGCAAAAACAAATACCAATTACATACAATCAGTTAATAGCCAAAATAGAGAGAGAAATTTTACCAGTCCTTAACAACATCTCCTTATTATCAGATACAAAAGACAGTATCTGAACAACTAGCATACAGTAATGATTTGATTGATTCAAACCAATCCACTGAAAACCAAAAGAGAAAATGTACTCGACTCCTTATAGCCGAAGCAGACTCCGATATTCATATTCTTTATTCTCTTTTTATTAAACAGTATGGGTTTTCAATATCAGATGTAAAAGTTGTACAAGATGGTAACAAATGCTTAGAAATTATACATTCTAATAAAGACGACAATAACGAAAACAACGACTATGATATCTTTATAGTAGACACGCATCTCAAAGATATTTCAGGTTTTGAAGTTGCTAGAAAGATTCGTGAAAGATTACCACATAAAAAAATAATATTAACTACAACCTATTCACTAGATAATATAAGCAGTATGATAGATTCAATTGGTATAAAAAGTCAAAATGTGCTTTTTAAGCCTTTTAGCTATTCTGACTTAGTTTTTATATTAAAAGAATCAGAAATGTCATACAACTCAGATTATTCATAAAAAAAATCATTTAACAATATATTAAATAAGTATCTAATAATCAAAGTTAACTACAGGACAATAAAATTCACATATGTATAGTGGTCAACAGCTTATTTTAACATTCTAATGTTATAGTGTTTATTATTATTGTAATGTATTAATTCATATTATTTAAAAAAAAGTTGTACCTAATTCTATTTCTCATATAAAGTTGTTAATCATTTTATAACATATTGTTCATTTATATTTGAAGATGGTATTGAATAGTGAGTCATTCGATAGCAATCGTTGATGATGAACCTGATACTGTACGCTTATTTAAGGATATACTCTCAACAAATGGATATAATGTAGTAGGTTTTACTGACCAACTTTCAGCACTAGAACATATTCAAGAAAATCAGGAGGAATATGATTTAGTTCTATCAAATTATAAAATGACCCTAGCATTATGAGAACCACAGAACCGGAATGAAAATTAGTCTATATTCAAAAGTTATCTTGAAATAAGTTTCTCATAATAAAAGCTAAATACTATGTAATAGAACCCTAATACATTGAGGGCACTACTCCAGACCACTTTCCTTAATAGATAGCTGAACCCGAATGTTTTAATGGAAACAAATAAATTCAGTAATTTAATAATTGATTATAACAAATTTTAAGTGCATTACAAAATAAAATTGATTAGTATTTAATGTTATAATATTTGTAGAAATGGATTTACTAATAATAATTAGAAAAAATAAACATTTACTAATCTAATTGTAACATTATATTAAGTAGACCTAGCAATTTCACCTGTATTTTGTATTACTATAACATTTTTTGTTTTAATAGATGAGAATTTGTTTTATTTTACTTGCACTGTATCTTATTACAGGCTAATGATTAGTATTTGTAATATTTTTTTTAATAAATTTTAATAAATCAATATGGTCATTAATATTATAATATTTTTTTAAATTTTGTATCATATCATTTTCATGAATTATTGATATGTGTTTATTATTTTCTTTATCATTTCTTTCCATATTAAATCCTCCAACTTCATTCTACTTATATGTTCAGGTCTTATTTCTAGAAGTAGAAATATTCAACCATATACATTCCAACTTGATTCGATATTTCTTATTATAAACCTATTTTTCTCTCTATACATTTATTGTAGTGTTATTAATAGAATCCCAATAGATGGCTGATATCAGAGAACCAGATAGTCCTATCCATCCTCATGAACACAAGCTTGTTCGGTCTATGGGTTTGCTCGATGTGGTGATGATTGGAATAGCAGGTATGATTGGAGGTTCAATATTCGTACTCACAGGACCAGCAATTGGACTTGCAGGAAGTTCTGTAATTCTAGCTTTCATTCTTAATGCCATTATTACTCTTTTTACAGCAATGGGCTATGCTGAATTAGGTTCTGCAATGCCAGAAGCTGGTGGAGGCTATTTATGGGTAAGAGAGGGGTTACGCCGTCCTAATGCTTTTATAAGTGGATGGATGGCATGGCTTGCCCATATTGTTGCTGGAAGTTTGTATGCAGTTGGTTTTGGCTCGTTTTTTATAAGTCTATTGCAAATGACAAACATTCTTCCTCTAGAAAGCCTTTTTGGTATTATTCCATTAGATAAATTAACTGCTGTTGGAGTTATAGCAGTATTTACTTTTATAAACATTAAAGGGGCTTCAGAGACAGGACAAGTTGGTACTATAATCACAGTAGTCCAGCTAGTAGCAATTGTCTCAATTATAATTGCCGGATTATGGGCTATGTCATCTCATCCTAATAATTGGCAATCAAATTTTTCTGACTTTTTACCTATGGGCTTTGCTGGACTAGTAGCTGCAATGGGTTTAACTTTTATCGCATTTGAAGGGTATGAAATAATAGTTCAAACAGGAGAAGAAGTTAAAAATCCTAAAAGAAACATTCCAAGAGCAATTTTCATCTCACTTGCTCTAGTTGTAATTATGTATTGCCTTATTGCTTTTGTTTCTATAGGTGCCATTTTTCCTGATATGCCTTCATGGCAATTTATTGGTCTACATGGAGACTTAGGTATAATGAAATCAGTAGAATTATTTATGCCATATGGAGCATTCATAGTTTTAGCAGGAGGGTTAGTATCCACTCTTGCTGCATTAAATGCAACTACTTTTTCATCGGCTAGAGTTGCTTTTGCAATGGGCAGACATTACAATCTACCTCACAAGTTAAGTGCCATTCATTCCAGATTTAAAACACCTTATGTTTCTGTTATATTATCTTGTATTATTATGGGAACAATGGCTTATGCTCTTCCTCTTGAAGATATAGCTCATGCTGCTGGAGTGATATTTTTACTTTTATTCACACAAGTCAATCTTGCCGTTATTAGTATACGAAGAATGTATGGCGATAAACTTGATTATGGTTATAAAACACCATTCTTTCCATATGTACCAATAATAGGAATAATATTAATGATAAGCTTGGCTGTTTATCTTTTAATTACTGTACCACTTAGTTGGGCTATCACTGTATTATGGGTCTTGATAGGATTCACTATATATCGTATATTTACGTTTAAAAAAGAAGTAGAACATTATACTCCAACAATAACAAGTGAAGGTAACCTAGAAAGAAAAGACTTTCGAATTCTTCTTCCTTATACTCCAGAAAATCCAGATAGACTAATAAGATATGCCATACAGGTTGCAAAAGAAAAAGATGGTGAAATCAATATTTTAAGAACAATAACAGTTCCACATCAGACACCTCTATCTGCAGGGATTGCCTTTACAGATTCAGCAAGAAAGGCATTTGATTCTCTTGAGGATATATTGAATAAAGAAGATGTCATATATCATTATTATGTTAGAATTTCTCATGATGCCACAGAAGCAGTTCTAACAACAATATCAGAACAAAAAATTGATTTAATGATTATAGATTATGAAACTATGAGAAGTAACAAAAAGTTACAAACATTGATTACATGCGATGTTTTGGCAATTATTGCTCATAGTGAAGACTTTATTGTTTTGGAGAGACAGAACAATTTCAATGAAACAAGACTAACACCCAAAGAGAATAAAAAAAATATGATAATTTTATACGATAACGGAGATAATTCTGATGAAATATTGAGAGTAACGAGTTGGTTCACAAATATAGAAAGATTCAATTTGAATGTAATTGCTATAAATAGAAAAGGTTTGAATAATGATAACAATAAAACCAATTCTACATCAAAAGAATCTATAAATGATAAAGATGCTTCTACTTTTACGAAAAGACGAGAATTTTTTCAAGAAGCTGGTGTTGAACTAAATGAAATTTATGTAACAGAAGATGTTGAAAAAGATAGTACACAATTTGCAAAATTGATAATAGAATCGATTCTGAGATATAATCCAGATATAATAATAAGTGAATCATATATAGGTAAATATAATCTATTTACTAATACAAAATTTGCTCACTTATTGCTGTCTCAATTGAATTATCCAATAATAATTGTAAGAGACTCCTCTCTTCCATTGGTTAGTATTGTAACCCATATTATAATGAAAATTACTGGAAATCTAGGTCCTCCTCATCTTGTGCGTTTAATGAGAAACAAGGAAAAATAAGGTTCTAAATTAAAAGCTAAATATGATGTAATAGAATCTTACTATATACAGAATCCCATGGAGTTTTTTTTAGGTTTTAATTTTTTATCTTTATTTACCTTGGAGCATAAAATATTATAATTGCTCCAATAATTGCAACAAATGAACCAATTCTCTCATATCTATCAGGTTGTTTTTTATCTACAATCCTTCCCCAAATTAAAGAAGAAATTATAAATATTCCACCATATGCAGCATAGACTCTTCCAAAATTGGCTGGTTGAAGAGTAGGAATTATGCCATATACAAAAAGAATAATGCCACCCAGCAATGC
>DASUZI010000067.1:0-4087 GCA_036376955.1 Nitrososphaeraceae archaeon | reverse complement strand
TTATTATGAGATTGGAATGGATAGATTGATACTGCAAGACCTACTATCTAAATACACACGTAGTTTTACAGAAAAGATTGTTGATAATTATGTAGATATAATTAACGAATTCTAAGAGTAATAATGGTAGAATAATTTCGTGATTTATTCGACATTTTTGATTTAGGTAATTCAACAATTATTATTCTAATAAGAATAAAGGTGATCCAAACCATTATTGATAATCATTGATAAATCTGAATCTAATTTTACTATTTCTTTACTTTTTTCGAAGTGCATTATTTTATAAAAACATTTGTTTTATAAAATACATTTTCTATAGTAAATTTGATAATCAATTCTAATATTTATTTATCAAAGCAACATATGAATGAATTACTACTTTTTTATAAGTACATAAATAAAATGGTTGAGTACAATCAAAATAGAAGAGAACTTAGTCTATAGTAAAATTTTTTATGAATACAAAAATAAGATCGGATCGAGCCTACAAATCTCATCTCTTCATTTAATCATAGATTTTTTACCTAGTAAAATCAAGATCGATAAACAAAAAAGGAATAAAGATAAACAAAGAAGCAATAAACCAAACAATAGGAAAATTTAGTGAAAAGGAAATAATTTTTCCTTTGTTAACAGGTATGTTTTTTACTATTAAGCTAAATGTTTGTTAGATCTCATGGATCTGTTAGGTTAAGGCAAATAGATGAATGAAATTGAAAAAATTATTGTAGAATAGGTAGAACATGACGGAATTATATATTATAAATTTACTTTCCTTAAGTTAATAGGGTCAAATTCAGAGATATAATTAATACAAAATATCTTTGGGATTATTAAAGATAAAGATAATAAGTTAAAAAACAATCAAAAGATATGGATGAAAATTTAATTGAAAGAAAAAAAAGATTAGAGAAAGAATTAGATAGTAAAGTATCTAATGATTATCAAGAATTCATAAACAAATCAAATGATTTTTTGCAACAATCAAGAGAAAATACTAAAAAATATTATCAAGATTTACTTTCTAAAGAATTAGATTCAATGGAAAACGCTATAAAATCGGGAAGTACACTACAAGCAATGAGTCATAGACTAACGGCAAATGTTTATGAATCAATTCTTCAGAATACTTAATAGTATACGACTCAAAAATAAATTTTAATCTATATATGCTATTACTATAAAACGATGATTCTAGAACAATATAGACAATAAGCGTTATCCTAAATTACTAAAATATCCTTTCATTAGTATCTAGATTCACATTATCTTTACAAGAACAATAATTTATTTTATAATAATAGTTAACTACTATGAATGCTATTAATAAAATATTGACTCATCATATTGCGAAAATAACTGAGATAGTTGGTAGTTCAGAAAAGGGTTGGGAAGAGGCTGCTCAAGTTGCTCTAGATGAGGCGAAAAAAACAATACGTGAAATTACAGGTATTGAAGTTGTAGATATGACTGCTACTGTAGACCCAAATACAGGTAGTATTACTAAATATAAAACTACAATAAAAATAGCATTTGGTGTAGAACGTTAGAACTAAGTTGTGATAATTTTTTCAACAGTTTCCAATAGATCATATTCTTTCTATAACATTTTCCAGACATCTCAGGTACAAACATGATAGCATTATACTTTTCTGTAAGGTAATATAGAATGGAACGACCTCTGGTGTCATCGGACTTTTCATCTGATGAAACCTTTTCAATTCATTCCAAAGAGGTCTTAAATGCGTATAATTGTTCTAACGTGTCGTTTAATCTCGCTTGCTGTTCTTCAATTATAATTGTAATATAGGAACTGTCTATTTTTAGGATAGACCTAATCTAGCACAAACTTTGGGTCTCGGATCAAATTCTATTTCTTTTTGTCTCAACACATAAGACTTTCCTTTCTTCAATCCATCATAACTCCATCCAGATGATCATACAATATTCTATTACGTTATTTTAATCTGAGAGGATCAAAACTTTTCTATAACCTACTATTTAATAGTTATTAATATATCAAAGGATACTTTGAAATAGTAGGTCTATTAATATACAATATAATAAATTGTATAAATTTCAATTCTTTCGAATAGAAAGAAAGAGAGAGGAACAATAAATTAATGCCAATAGTACCCAAAACCAAAAGCGTATACAACTCTAGTATATTTGAAATTAAAAACAACAACTTAGAAGAAGGTATAGAATGTTTTAGTCAATGGTTGTCAATTGAAGAAGGAAATGGTGAAGATAGTAACAAGAATGTTCAATTAACACTTATCGTATCTGAAAAGAAAAATAACAAATTGTTACTTCATGATAATATTCACAATTCGGATATTGAGATTATTTTCACTGATGGCGTTCCATTCTGTAATTTATGTCGTACTGATGATTGTGTACATGCAGGTTTTGCTATATGTGCAAAACAAAATCTTTGTTGATAAAATACTGAAAGTATTAACTAAAGTAAAAATTAGGATGATCAATAAGATTTTAATTCTTTCATAATTTATTTTTATTACATGATCATGATTCTCTAATGGATGTGATTTAATAAATCTTAGTATTCAACGCAAATGGATTCAACCTTAGTTGTGATGTAGAAATAAGTTCTTCATTATATGCATATAACCATTGCTTTAATGTATAACTAATTGTATTATATGATCACAAAAAATCAGTAATTAAATAATTTCTACTATTTTTAATTAATTTTTTAATTTGTTTTTTGTTAGTTTTTTCTGAAGGTAACCTAGAAAAATTACAAAATTGATTCAAAAAATCTATTTCTTCATTTACCAAAAAATCGATAGCTAAATTTTCTTCTGATCTGAAAAGATAGTTAAATACAAGTTTCTGGTTAATTCGTTCTAAAGTTATAAGACTATAATATATTCTAACCATGTCTGAAATTTTACTAGTTATATTATTGTTTATTAGCAATTTCATAAAGCTTCTCTTTGGGATAGTAAATATACCATTCGTTATACATCTATTAAATATAGATAATATTTCAAAATAGTCTCCTTTTCCACTATATCCTATTATTGTTGTCGGAAGAAGTTTTAATATTTGCAAATTTCTATTTAGAACATATTTTTTGTCGATTACTAAATATGATCTACCAAATGTAAGAATGGCATTTAATATTTGATTAGGAAGCCGCTCATCGAGTACATCATTATCAGATTTGATCTCTACTGGTATAAATGTTATATTTTCAATTTTGCATTTCTCTTTTTTAGAGAATTCTATAAATTGTTGTGATCTCATAAGAATATTATGTTGAATATCATATTCTAAATCTAAATATTCATATTTCATTTGTTTGGCTGAATAATTAGTTTTATTTTGTTTAGTTTCTTTATTAATCAAAGCAATTACTAAATCAAAATTACGAAAATATCCTTCCTCCTTGATTTTAATTTCATGAGTTTGAGAATTTAAAAAGGGTAGAAGATGATTATTATTGATATGACCATTTTTAACTGAACTCTTAAATAATTGTTTTAGTTCTAACTGATTCATAGATGTTAAAATAAAATATTAGCTAAATAATAATAGCCTATCGATCAATTTTTAGTTCTATTAATTCTTCGTTTACCAATACATTCTATTAGATTCTGATTTTAATTAATGTAGATAGTATCTGTGTAAATAGTATATAACGTAATGTAACTCATATTTTATGGGTATTAAATTTTTATTCTACTATATCTTTGAATAATCAGATCTATAATTTCAGAGTTTGTTGTTTGATATCAAGAGTAATTTTATAGATTTTTAATTTTAAACAACTTATATTTATTGTATTAACATTTTTTTAGAATATCTGTACTATAAGAGATATAAACATTGATAATTATAATAGGATAGAAATGGTATCACTAGAAACAGGAATTGCATTAATTATAATTGGAATAATTTTGCTAGTTTTGAATAGGTTCATTCCCTCTCTTCCCGCAAGGCTGCTATATATTATAGGCTCAATTGTTCTAGTCATTGGAATAATTATGGTTATATTATATTTTGTATTTGGAATCATATAATGAATTTCAAATTATAAATTTAAAATCCATTT
>DASUZI010000066.1:0-2241 GCA_036376955.1 Nitrososphaeraceae archaeon | reverse complement strand
TTTTTGATACAAAAGACATTGTTAGGTATGACTATTTACCATAGCTATAACTTGCATTAATGCATAACATATTGCAGGTCCAACAAGAGTAAATCCACGTTTTTTGAGACCCTTTCTTACCTATTCAGAAATTTCCGCTGATGCAGACATTTGAGTTTTTTGAATTCATAGATAATTTTAGCTCAATTTGTCATCCACATGTTGTCTATTACGTGTTGTACTTACTAACATAGGTTACAATTTCATTTACTGATATGAGTAACACTTGCTAGTTCTGCTAGGAAGTATATACAAAAATAGAATTACAAACAAGATATAATTCAAACAATTCTGATAATATTTTTTTATAGCTTGTTCTTGTTTGTTTTCAACATCTAATCGTTCTATAGATTTCTCTATCTTTTATTTTATCCTCATGCTTTACAATTTTTTCTTTATCTGATGATGAATATTAGTCTCCAGATCTAGTAGTAAATGAATTTATTAAGATAGGTAGGTAGAAGAGATCTAGAGTCGAATCAAAAGAAAAAATGATAGTAAAATTTGAGAATTTGTTTGTTATAATATCTGAAATGATTTCTATAACTATTAAAAAGATAGAGTGTTAGAGGCTACAATAACACCATGTATGCCGAACACATCACCTAAAACTTAACTGGAATGAACTAACATAAAGTAGCAAAATAATACGATGAAATAAAATATAATCATTGATATCTATTGTTATGCAATAAAGTCACAGAATATCTTCTAATTATTGGATATCTAAATAATCCTATTGCTTATTAGAAGTTAAACTTGTTTTAGGTGATTTTTAGATTTATCAATAATAAATATATTTAATTAAATTCTTATACACATTTATTATTATTGAATTCTCAATGTCAATTATCTATAGTAATACCGATAGTGGTGCTAAAAGAAGAGTCTATTGTAGATATACTAACTTGTATTTAGCTTTTATTATTAGAAACTTATTTTATAATCATTGTTTAATCTAATATAAATAAATCATCATTAGATAAATCAATAGATATCATCATACATGATAGATAGAAAATTGGGAATCTTAAATAAATTGTATTGCTTTAACTTCAATACTAACAATGTCAAAAGAAAAAATTGCTTTAGTAACAGGATGCTCAACAGGAATAGGACATATAACATCTTTGACACTTGCGAGAAACGGATTTTATACTTATGCAACTATGCGCAATCTTGAAAAATCATCAAATATCAAAGAAATAGCCTCTAAGGAATCATTGCCACTAAAGGTCTTACAGCTTGATGTAACTAATGATGAATCAGTAAAGAATGCTATGGAAGTATTAAAAGCTGAAAAAAATAGAATAGATGTACTTGTAAACAATGCAGGCTATGGATTGATAGGTTCGATTGAAGAAATTTCAATTAAAGAGTTGAAAGCACAGTTTGAAACTAATTTGTTTGGAATGGTTAGAATGATTCAATCTGCATTATCGTTGATGAGAAATCAAAAAGAAGGTAGTGGCAGTAGGATAATTAATTTAAGTTCTATTGGTGGTATTTTGGGATATCCATTAAGTGCTGCATACTGTAGTACCAAATTTGCAGTAGAAGGGTTAATTGAATCAATGAGATATGAAGTAGAACAATTTGGAATAAAGACTATACTTATAGAACCTGCTTTTGTAATAGATACAAATTTTCATAACAACGTCAAGGTCCCTGAAAAAACTGTCTCACGTTCCTATTGGTCAATATATAAAGAATTTACTCAAAAGCTTTTTGAAAACTACGGGAATGTTCAAAATGAATACCAAACTAAAGCGGAGAACATTGCAAAAATAATAGTGGAGGCAGCGATATCTGACAATCCTAAACAAAGATACCAGGTAGGGAAATATAGTGAAATGATGATTAAAACAAAATATACTTGTTCAGATTCAGAATGTAAAAATATAATGCAAAAACAATTCTTCAGTCAGTAAGCAATCTCTATCTATTAGTTGCTGATTCTTTCATCTATTCAATTGCTCAAAATATTAAAACATAATGAAAGTCACATTTTAACAGTAGGATTCATCTGCAAATTAAGGAAGTTGCTCGGGAGTGGAATCGTCCATGTAGTAGGGTTCTACTACATAGTATTTAGATTTATTATTAGAAACTTAAATGAAAACAATAGAAGAAATTATTTCAAATGAATTTAATATTATATACTAAGAAACTACATACAATCAATAATCGATGAAGTGTTAT
>DASUZI010000065.1:0-6722 GCA_036376955.1 Nitrososphaeraceae archaeon | reverse complement strand
GTCACTTAAATTATGATACTGCTAAATATATTTGTATTATATTCATTTTGATTGAATAAACTTAGTTGTTCCTAGCTATTATTTTGATTACTATTTTTCTCTGAATAACTCAATTAAATATGGACAACAAAGGTTAAAGATATTGCTGTATTCTCATATTTTAAAATTATAAAGAATATGTACTATATCAATATATTCAATATATCATGTTCCTACTCAAAATTTAACTCTGATTTAATTATATTTGATATTGTATCATATATTTTAATTTCATTTACTTCAAAATATTTTGGAGCAATATTGTATCTACCAAAAACTATTGCTAAGGTACTTAGTAAGAGAATTAAAACAAATTGGAAAATACCTAGCAAAAAAAGTAATAACTAGTAAAATGAAATCCAAAATACTATATTTAATGAATTAACTAAAGATTTGAAAAATTATACATGTTATTTAAATCACTATAGTTTAGAATCTTATTTAATATTGCTATAGTGGGTAATTTCTATAAGGATAGTTGTAATTTCCCTATAAAATATTTATTATATGCTAAATATGATCGATTTCATATTAATATCCTGAAAGCATGATTATTCATAAATTTAGTACTAGCGGTTTTAAAATTCCTATACCTCCTTTAGCACAATAGGTATATAAAAAATATAACATTCACACGAAATATTGTCCGGATTATAATATAGAATAAAAAGGTTATAAGATAGAAAACTTGGAGAATCAAGTCAAATAAAAAATAATAGCTAAAAATATTGTGTTACGGTTTAGAATGAACATTAAAAAGATATAAGACTTATTGCAAAAATAAGATTAACGAAAATGTCAGAAGAAAAACAGATCGAGGATCTCAAAACCCAATTTCGCAGAACCACTGATTCAGAACTTCGAAGGAAAATGCTTGATACTATATCTACTTACCAAAACAATGGTATAGATGCAATAAACGAATTAATTAGTAGCACAATTGACGATGAGTTAAAATCTCATGGGTTAAATTTAATTCAGAAAATAAAACAGAACTCCTAATCTTATTTTTTAACAAAAGTATTAGTGATACTAAGTAACCATAGTAATGCGATCGTTTAAGATCAAGAACAATCAATTTAAGACATCTAAATAATAATCGAAATACTAGTCATCAATTATATTTTTAAAATACGAGGAAAACAAGAAAAATTTTGATTATACCCCCTTACAAAAGGATGTAATAATCATCTCATAGAATAGATTCCATACAATTACTTTTATTATTCTATAAATACCGTAGTACAGTAAAATTCATCAATGTAATAGTGTTGGAAGTGAAACCTTGATGTCATTATTATAATATTTTATTTTATTTTTTTACGGTATAAACCGAATATACAAATGATCTGAAGAATTAGATTTTGTACTTATCCATTATTAATTATTTTATTAACTATTCCTTTTTTGTAGGTTCAAAAAACCAGTTGCGTCTAATCTATCTTCCAGAGATTTTGTGATAGATTATAGTCACTTCTCGATACATTTATGATATAGGACATAAAAATAAATTATAGATACATTTTTATTCTATTACTTGAATAGTCATGAGAATTCTTGGCTCTTATTTAGAGGAAATGAAGCTAGAAGTGGGATTTTTCCAGAAAAACTGACACGAGAATTATCTCTTTTTTGGGTAATTGAAATGGGACCTATGATATCATCAGCAATTTCCCATAATAATATTGTCTATAATTCAACTATAACTGGTAGAATTTTTGCTATTGATATTTACAAGAAAAAGATCATCTGGCAAAGAGAGCTAGGATCTCCATTAGTATCATCATTATTACTTTATGATAATTTGTTAATATCATGTACTTTTAATTCATGGATTATTAATGAACATTCCAAATCTCATGAAAAGAATGTGATTTATGCCTTAGATATCAATAATGAAGGCAAAATGAAATGGAATGTACAGGTAACTGGTGATATTTTTTCATCTCCTTGCATATGTGATAAAAAGATAATAGTATTTGGCTCCCTTGATTCCAAAATTTATGCAATAGATGTGAGAGGAAATATAATATGGACATTTAATACAGGTGATTCTATTTGGTCTTCCCCGGCCACCAATAATCATGAAATATTTATTGGTTCAGATGATTGTTATCTGTATAGTATTAATTTAAACGGTGGCTTAAATTGGAAGCGTATGTTAGAAGGCAAAATTAGAGCTACCCCGAGTTTGATGAAATCGACTAATTCGTTATTTATTGGAACACATAAAGGTATAATGTATTGTTTAGATCAATCAGATGGTTCTATCAAATGGAAGTATGAAACCTGTAAACCTATTCTTTCTTCAGTTGCTATATCAAAAGATCATATTTTCTTTGGGTGTTCTGATAAAAAGATCTATTCATTAAACTCTGTTGATGGTTCTATCAAATGGAAATATGAAACTGGAGACAAGATTTGGTCTTCACCAGTGATAACACAAAATGATGATTATGAAGAGGGAATATTATATATAGGTTCTTTAGATTCTCATATTTATGGTTTAGGTATAGAAAGTGGTAAACTTAATTGGAAATTTCCTACAATGGATGGAATAGAATCATCTCCTTGTATAGTCAAAAACAAACTGTTTATTAGCTCAAAAGACGGTTTATTATATTGTTTTAGTAATCAACAAAAAATGGATCAAACCTTAACGAGAAAAACTATTCTAAAATGTACCATTTAGGAATATGTTTCTAAACATAACTAGAAATAGAAACTCTCATGTATTGTGTAAGGTTTGACTAATTTTGGAAACATTTGATAAACGAATAAATAAAATTATAAAAAGAAAAAGAAGGATAAATCACAATTCTAGTGATTAAGAAAAGAAAGACAAATTTGCAAAATATTTATTATCGGAATTTATATATTAAAATCAGTTAAATTTTGCAACAATCTAACAATAAATTATTACGAAGAGTATAATATAAAGTACAATTCCTCTGTATTTTTTTCCAATACTAGAATAATAATTATCATTTGAAAGCAAAAAAATTTAAAACTGTTATTACAATCAACAGGTAATTGGAAACTAAAAAATCAAAGAATAATGATAATAATAATGGAAAGAAGGATATAGAAGGTAATAACAATGATCACCGTAGTCAATATACATATGACTCATCTGATGCTAAAGAAATCATGACAGGTGTCGGGGGAGGAGAAGAAGGTAGTACTTTTCCTGATTCTGATAAATATATTGTTGAAGACATCAAGAAATCTATTCAAGCGAAAGAGGATGGACTTGGTGAAGAGGGTAATACAAAAAGTACTTCAGAGCAATCAAATAATAAAGATGAAAATAATTGAGTAGTTCATCTTTACTACTAGTAAATAATTGATAAAGTAAATAAAAAAAGAAAAAATAAATATTTATTTATTGATTACCAAACAATATTGAGTATATCATGTATATTGTACAATAACAATGAAAAATTTTCAGTTACCATTTTAAAAATATAGACACTTAATTATTGAAATTAAAATATCCACTACTAAAACTAGGGAAATTAAATTATATATTAAGATTATTTCGATTATTATAGCTTAAAAAAGTTAAATTATTATGTATTTTTTATTTGGAATTGTAATTGTTTGATATCAATACATTTGTTTAAATCTTCAAGAGAAAACTTACTACAACTAAATTAATTGTAATTATTTATCCTATTCATGGTTTTTATCATTTGAATAAACCAAAAAAGAAATCGTCTTTCTTATTTTCCTCTGCTGTTTCCCCGTTATTACTTTTATTATCAGTTATCTTGTTAATATTCATGGGGACTATTGCATTTGTCTCCTCATTTTTTTGATTTTCACAATCATTTTCTGGAGTCGCATCCTTTTGTGTGATATTAAAATCTATTATTGTGTCCGTTCCGTCTCCACAAATAAATATGTCGTTCCCGTATCCTCCATTTAATGTATCATTATCTGGACCACCTATTAGTACATCGTTTCCTCTATCACCAGATATTCTGTCCCTTCCTTCTCCACCTTCTATACGATCATTTCCTGCTTTTCCCTTTAGGACATCCCTCCCTTCATTACCGTAAATAAGATCATTTCCACTACCACCACTGATATCATCTCCTGCTTCTTTGCCATTTATTGTATCATTTCCATTCAATCCTCTAATGATATCTTTGTTTATTGTACCATTAATATTATCGGCATTGTTGGTTCCATTAATCTCTTCTGCTAGTGCTAAATTGATGGTTTTAAGTTCCTGATCCTCTCCGTTAAAGATTAGAGACATAACCAAGGAAGCTGCGATAAAAACTAACGAAAAATAAAAAATTTTAGAGAATTCGAAACTATTATTCATATTTGAAATAATAAAGTTATTTATCATACTACTACTATAATTATCATTATAATTAAAAGGTTTTTTAAGACTTTTCACTTGTTTTACAGTAATGAGTATAAATAATTTAAATTTCGTAAAATATTTCTATAACAATGATATATTATTATTTATAATAAAAAATGATAGGTGTAATTATTAATGTGTTTGAGGATCTCTTCACTTATAATAGATACAATTACTATTATCAAAAAACAATTAGGTTATTTAACGGTATTTAGTCCCGTGTTCTAATAAGTTTATAACTATTATAGGATTAATAACATCCAATAGATCTTCTGCTTCAAATATAATGGTTTGTGATTGGACACATCATCTTTCATAAAAGCCTGGATTAATAACAGTTTCTTTAGCTCCCACAAAGACAACAGCTAGAAATATACGTCAGAATCAAGAATTTGGTATTAATATTGTGCATTGGATCAAACAATACATTCTAGTATCGCTAAGATAACCCACCTACCTATACAATGCTAATTTTTCAATTTGATTAAATTAAAAAGCCATAATCCATTACTGTTATCGTTATTAGTAAACTAACAATAACAACAGCAGTACTGTGGAATTATGGCATTATGCCACATCAGTTTTTACTTTAATACTAATATTATATTATTAAATACTTGCCGATAATTTTATTAATTATTTAAATTATATTGTTTGTATAATAGTATTAATTATATACTTTTAGGTGTATAGTAAAGGCATGGGAGAAATTATCCTAAAGGGCTATCAGTGTGAAAGATGTTCTCATAAATGGGTGCCTAGAGAAGGAGGTAACTATCCCAAAGTATGTCCAAAATGTAAATCACCGTATTGGGATAAGCCTAGAAAGAGTGAAAAGAAGAAACACGATTTTAGTTTCCAGGATAAAAAAAATTTAAAATAATACATTTGAGATATTTATGAAGTGTCCTAGCCCTCCAATGAATTTACCACAACAACATAAGGCTATGATTTAAATGATGATAGTTTATGACTTGTCCACACTTGTAAATTTATTGATATTATAATATTTAGTAGTTGATAAAATTTAATTATAATTTTATTTAAGCCATAGTCCTCTTCAACATGCTAAACTATACATGAATATAGGACTGACTACTTCTTAGGTGTAGAAAGTTTGATTAATATATATCTAGAACTTTTAAAAGTCAGTGAACTATGTTAATAGTATTGTTGCCATAGCCTGAACATTATTGAAGGCTGAGATTTTGTGTGAACACAAGAGAGCCCAGACTATGACAACTGACAGTTAGAGTTAGTACCCATGTTCTGTCAAATGGTAGATTAATGACTAAATTATATATGGCATGAAATATATTTATTGATATCTTAAATTCTCATTCTATGTTTTGAAATTGGAATATTATTAATTAATTATAAAACATAACTATTATAGTTACTAATTATAATATGACTAACTATAACTATATAATTAGAGTAAATATATTTACTAATTGTCATAGCCTGAACTTGATAGATGATCCAGTTGATGATTCAGACATTGACATATTATGACTTAATGCTTTGCCAAATGGGTTTCAAATTTGGGCTATAATACAATTAGTACCAATTATATTTATTAATTATTGAAATTCTCATTCTATGTTTTGAAATTAATATATCTAAATAATTATAATAAGTATCTGTTATTTAGAGCAAAAAATAAAAAATGTAGAGGCTTAAAGGTCTCACACACTGGTAGAGTGTCAAAGCAAATTGCATGAACATTATATAATATACTTACATCAGTTATTCGAATAATTTCAAATTCCCAACCAGAACCAAGAGGATCTAAATCGGTTTGTCTGTTGCTACCACTAAATTTGCTGCCTCTTCGAGAGGAAGCAATAATAAAGGATCTAGTAGAGACCGGGTATACAGAATTTCATTATCACAAAAACCTGTGTGAGATTATCAGAAGTGGTAAAGTTGTTGAAAAATGATTCACCATTCGATATGTATTAATGGCTTTAATTTGAGTAATCATAGGTGGACCGGTTGCACCAGTATCACCTTTTAGACCTTGTTGACCGGCTGCCCCAGTTGCACCTGTTGTATCTGAAGATCTTTGTGGACATGGTGTATCTTGGGCAATCTTTAGTTTACAGAATTCTACTGATTCAACGTGGAGACATTCAAATTACCCTCTTTGACAGACATATTTCTTATCTTTTGTTGGATATGTGCATATTTTTTAGTATCCTCATAACTATTGTTATGAGATTTTTTTATCTTTATAATCCCCTATCATAACCGTAGTTGGTTCAGATTTAAGTAGATTGATTTTGATGGACTTATAATG
>DASUZI010000064.1:0-2672 GCA_036376955.1 Nitrososphaeraceae archaeon | reverse complement strand
TTATTATTTTTATTTTAATTGTATAATATGGAGGTTATTAATCATTATATATATTAAAGATAAATACTAGGTAATTTAGTGACGATGCTACTAATCATAAAAATTTTAATTATTAGTTCAACTCAAACCAATAGCATTGAGAATGTGCAAAATAAATCGGTCTTTTATAATTTAAATTGTAAAAAATTTACTTTATTTGTTTGCCTTTATCCTTTGCCTCATTATAATTATGTTATTTTATAATAAAAGCGTCATAGTTTACTGACTAATATTCACCTGTTCAGTTAGAAACACAGAGAACAATCTAAACCAAATCTTTTGGTAGGTTGTATAATTATATAAGATTGTTATATCATTGTTTATATATTTGGTTACATAAAATTTATCATATTCATGAATAAAAATGAATCAAGAGATAAACCTGATGATAGTATAAACAATAATGATTCACCTCTATCACTTACTGAATATAGCTCAGAGGCAGCACGATTAATAAAATCATTTACCAATAATATTCTATTTGTTTTAATCATTCTATTCGTTATAGCCACAATGACAATTTTTGATTTATCTATGGATCTTGGATTTATCAATATTTTATCTGATGAAACAATTGATGCAATTATAATTGGTACATCAGTATTTCTTATTGTATTTACTATTTTAATTGTGAGACCAGTATTTAGATCACAAAAAATATTGGAGAAATGGTCAAATCTATTTGATAAAAATGCGATTAGGACAGGCATAATTCTTTCAATCAACAATAAGAGTAAAGAAGAAGTTTTGATAGCATTAGCAGAAACAATTGAACAAATTTCAATCCCATTACACGATTATCTTTCAAAATCAGATCATAGAGAATTTTACGATGTTAGTATTGAAGGAGATACTTTTGACATCATAATCGATAAATCAACAATCAAACCATTAGATGCAAATTCTTTAATAACGACCATTCAAGACTATGGAAGCATATTAATCAAAATCACAGAAGGAGTTATTGATAAAGATCTCACTCGAAGTTTTATATATTCATTGCAAAAGTATAGGAAACAACAAGGAAATAAAGTTGGATTAGCTTTGATTATCGGTGAAAGTATTGCTCAGGAGAGCTATGATTTAATTAATAAAACTAAAGATAAAATTATTAATGAAAATCTAATATTGATAGAAAAACCTACTAGAGATCCTGATTTAATGAATTTGAATAACGTATTAACTTAATTGGTATCTTCATTATTTATCATTCTTACAAAAGTCAAAAATTCTTTTATCCATTTCAAATAAGCATCTAGTCCTTTATCTGTGATAAGATAGAATTTCGCATTTGGTGTATCGATTGATTTAATATATCCATTTTGTTCTAGTTTATTTAGAATCAAAGAAATTCTATCTGGACGTTGCTGTTTGATTTCACTAATTTTTGTCATTATGTGGTATTTGGTTATTGGTGTTCTTCTGTAATACAAGCAAAGATATTCTATTATGGATAACATAGTATATTCCGATGAGAATCTCTTTGCTTTTTCCAATTATTATTTCTAATTTTTTTAGGTAAATAAAGTATTATATATTTTAGAATATATAATATATGGACAGTAGTTTTTAAAAGAGATGTTTAACCTACTGTTTATGTCTTACTTAGAATCTCCTCCTGTTTGTTACCTGTCTTTATTTTGTATATCAAATATCCCGATATAGCAATTATAACCCCCTGTAATACTTTTGTTATCATATCATATTTACCAATATAGAATTCTATACCAATTATAGGAACTCCTATCGTTCGAGATGATGCATATGTAATTATTAGTATGGTAGAAATGGCTATTAGAAGTGTATAAGGCACAATGTTATTTAATTTTTTAACTAAAATCCATCCTAATAATATTAAATAAATTATGCCTGATCCGGCAAACAAGGTAATTTCAATTTGAAGTTCAGATATTTCCCCGTCCAATCCTTCTGCAGCAAATTCAACTAAAGATTGGTATTCATTTGTTGCTAATATAAAGTATATTATTGAAGTCGATAGGACTATTGCTGCAAGAATAAATACTATAATATGTTGTATCTTCATTTGTTTAACTAGTTTAACAAAAAATAGCATGAAACTATTGATGTAACAATATTACAAATATTGGTAACTATGTTACATCACTCTTTTTATATCATCTATTTTTGCAAATAATTATGAAATCATTTACAACCCAACATTTTGTGTTTGTATTATTAACTGTAATTGGATTGTCAATTTTTACCATGGCAAACACCAATGTATTTGCTCAACAGAATGGATTTACAGAGGAATTAAAGTTATTAAACCAAACTATACCTACCTTAGAAAATCAGGATAAAAATGCAAAAAAGACATTATTTGATGCTGAAGAGATAATGGAAGATAAACTAAAAGATAATCCAGGAGCAGTGAATGCAGAAAAACGAATAGAAGCTGCAATTAAAATGGTGAATGAAGGAAACTTTCAAGCTGCACTTGACCATACAAATGAAGCCATTAAAAGTTTGAATGAACTGGATAAGAAATAAGAGATTACTACATGTAATATCATTCTCTTTTTATTGTAAAATAGATCTACCTATTATTTTTTATAAAATGATATTGAATAGTTATTTATAGTATAAAAATCAAAAAAAATAATTAAGGTTTA
>DASUZI010000063.1:0-2088 GCA_036376955.1 Nitrososphaeraceae archaeon | reverse complement strand
GTAGTACCTATTTGTAAAATTTTTGACGAATGATTAATCTAGAGAATAACAGGAATAAACAATTGATAACATTAGTGCTCGATTTAACTATCATATTGGGTATATACTAGAGTAATAGAAGCCATAACCCACTACTCTTACGTTGCAGGCAATAATAGAAGGCTATGGTTGATTAGGATAGTAAATAACAATACTTAATATAATATTTAAGAATTGGACAATTTTTTATTGATTATTATAAATTGCCATAGTCTGAACAAATAATCATATATGGTTTATAGATACTACACATATATCTGTCCAGACTATGACAAACGTGATTTTTCCATATTTGTTGAGTGGCTGTTTTTGAGATGGTAATTTCATTCATAGCGCATACTGTATTTATCAATTCTTGTAAACCTATGTTGAGGCTTTAATCAACAATACATTGTTATTGTTGAATAAATAAAATATTTTCTTGTTATAGATATTTTTATGAATAAAATAAGATGCAAAGTTTGGATGTTGTCAGTTCATTGTTGTCAATGGCAAAGAAGCCTAAAGTAGATTAAATGTTTTTACAAAAGAAAATTATTATTGACTAAAGAGTTGGTTTCATAGAAAAGGCTAGAATAATCCACCTCCTCCACCTTTACCTTTTAGGCTATCTAATATGTTATCCAAAAATCCTTCTCCTTCTTCTTGTTCTTGTCCTTGATTTTCTTGTTGTTGTCTACGTCTTGTTTTTTCTCTTATCACACTTACTGCTTCTTGATAAACCCGTTTTCCTTTTTCTCTATCTCCATTACAGCAATCTCTAGATATTTGGTCAATAACTTCATCTTCAGATACGTTTTCCTGAGTAGTAGTAAATCTTTGTTTTTCGTCATTTGAAAACATATTTGTTATACTAGATGGTAACATTGACATAAATCCTGATGCTCTTTGTGGTTCAGCATTTCTTAATAAAAATTTTGATACCAAAGATAGTCCCATACTAGCCACACCAGAAGTAAGTCCGCTTCTTTGTGTAAATAGTCCTAAAATATCATCCAACATATTAACCAATATACAATAAGTTTTATAATAATTACATACTTTTTTGTTAGGGTAAGTTCATAATATTGATAGGGTCAAGAAAAATATTGGTATTTATATTGTATATATTTTTCTAATCTCTGTCCACATTGGATGTATCTAGTTCTTCAGATGTGACGTCTTTAGTTACTTTTTTAGTATCAGTAAAAGCCTTCTTTTTTTATTACTGCCTCTCCTTTAACATAAGGCTTTTTTGTAACTCATCTTCTTCTCTTTAACGGTATTTTTATATTCTCTTCTGATTGTATTGGTCTTGTGCTTCAGTTTGCCCACCTGCATATCTTCTTTCTATACTTGTTTCCTCAAACTATATTTTTCCTATTTAACCACTAATTTTTTTTCCTTGATTTTATTTTAGAGAGACCATATTGAATGAGATATCTTTGGTCATTGATTCCTTTAGATTTGTAATAATATTTGCTAACTATATATGAAATTATATACCATATTACACTGTTCACTATAATAGTAAATAAAAAACCATAATAATATGTCATAATAATTCCAGTAATTGTACCTCCTATCAGAAAAGGAATTTGTCGTTTTATTATTGATTTTAAGATTGCATCCAATTACTATTATTGTATAATAGATAACATGATATAATATAGTACTAGTGAACTAACAATTTAGTAAATATAAAGATGTTAAAAAAAGAGACAACTAGCAGCCTAGTTTAAATAAATTCAAAGTATATTCCAATTATTAACCTAGATATTCATATTTATTATGTTGTCCATTTATTAGAGATGAATATAATTGACGTAAACTCATTTATCTTTACATTTCTTTCAACTTTACAAATGAATGGTACATCTGTAATTAGTCCTGTCTCAAATACACTAAATCAACTTTTTTCTCAAATTGTTGAATCTATACCCAAAGTAATTGCTGCAGCCATCATTCTTCTTATAGGATATATAATAGGTCGAGTGGTAGGCTGGGCAATAAAGAAAGTATTAGAGAAAATGAACTTTGAGAAAACAATACAAAAAACAACGTTAGGAG
>DASUZI010000062.1:0-3282 GCA_036376955.1 Nitrososphaeraceae archaeon | reverse complement strand
CAAAGTAGTAATTAAGTTACGAGTGTTTCAGGTGTAATTTCTGAATTTAAATATGGAGACTTTGCCAATATAATTGATTTCTTAATAATAGCATTATTTGTTTTTATCGCTTACAAAGCATTATCAAAATATAAAATTGTAGAAGACAAGTCAAAAACAGAGGAAAGTAAATGATTAAAATTATTACAATTTTCTACAAGTAATATTCTTTTTTCTTAATAGCACATCGGAGATTATTCTATACGTATAATAATATAGTATTACTAAAATAGATTAGTGATTTTGATTAGTTCTTGTTTATAGTGATTTCCTGTGGCTAATTCTTATTAGTAAATTCATTTCTAAAGATATTATAACATTAAATACTACTCAATTTTCTTTTATAATGCATCTAAAATTTGTTATAATCAATTATTAAATTATTGAATTTATTGGTATCAATTAGAGTCACAATTAACATTCGGGTTATACAACAGGTTAAGCAAGCTGGTCGGGAGTTGAACCCTAGAAATTTTTATGGTTCTCAACTTTTTACTTTTATTAGATTAATTGAGATATTAAGTTTCAATCTGTTAATTATTTTGCTTATGACTTTAGTTTGGGAATGAGCTTAATTATATTAGAAATGAATTTAATTAAAAAAATGTTCATTATTTCAGGAAACATCTTTTTTATATTTTCTGATATTAAAGATTTATAATTAGAAATAAATTGTTTTCTAGATTTTTCTTGATAATAAATGAATTTCTTGAATATACGAAAAGTAATGGTTCCTTTGAACATCATCAAAATAACAATTTACAAGTTGTAATAGCATTTAGCAGTTTTATAGATAAAGATAACTCGTTTTATGACATCAATAAAAAGATCAAGTTTTGGAATTTAATACTGAAAAAGTTATGATGAAGATCCAGATAAAAGATTGATAATAACTAGGAACAATTATCTGCCTTGCTATTCTTATTGTTCTAATTCAAATTATAGCAAACAGCAACATTCTTTCATATTCTTCTTTGTTCTAACAAATGAATATAAACATAATAGATGTATTGTTACTACGTATTATGTCGTAATCCAACATATTATTCCTTTGTTAAGAGTAAAATTTTAAATCAAATTTAAAATAAAGCTTAAGTGATAAATATAACAAATTGAGTAATAGTGTTAGAGATAAAAAGGATCTAGTAAATCTTATTGTGCCTTTAAGATTATCATGTTTAACTACTTCAGGATGGCCTATGATTATTCCACTATGGTTCAAATTTTTAAATGATCGATTTTATTGTGCAACTCAGCAAAATGCTAAAATAATAAGTTATTTAAAGAAAGATGCTAGATGTGCTTTTGAAATCTCATCGGAAAATCCACCATACAGAGGAATAAGAGGTCAAGGAAAAACCATAATTAAAAAAGAACTTGGAATAGAGATATTAGAAACGGTTATAGAAAAATACATAGAGAAAAAAAATGCAAATTTAAGGAAGTATCTTCTTAAAAGAAAAGAAAATGAAGTAGCAATAGAAATAATTCCAACTAAAGTTTTCTATTGGGACTATTCAAATAGAATGAAAGATATCATAGTTTAATATTAGACTAAATGGTGGAGTATGTGGGCCTATAATTATTTCTTCAATAATATAACCAATAATTAATGGTTGTTTTAATTTATATGAAATAAATGCCATGGCAGACACAATAATCATTATAACGGAAAAATCATGGATAGTTTGTCCTATTGCAATTTCCGTTATCATTATTAATTATTTAAAGAATAAAGAGTATAATAACCAAAGGAAATTTTTAATTAGTATAATTAGCAATGTGAATATACCTCTAAATACAGACAAATATGTTCCAACATGCTAATTGTAGTATGAGTTAATTAGAAGTATGATATTTGTTATAACAATTCAAATACTAATAATACATACTTTTCAAATCTCAATTTCAATATTTAATGATTCTCTTATAATATTCAAACACCTATTTGTAAGGTTTCTATTAGTTGTAAAGAATCCTCTATATCGGTCTGATTTAATCTCTTCTGCAATTAAAGCACATCCTTCATCCTTAGCAATAGCAATAACAACCCAATTTTTTTCTAACCCTGAGCCAGTAAAGTCTATAATCTCAACATTTGATAAATTTACTCCTTGGGCCAAACCCTTTCCTCCTATTAAGTAGGTTTTTTTTGATAATGGAGAAATAGTAGCATATTGTTCTGCTACAGAATTAAAATTACTTTTCCTTTGAAACAAAGATACTAGAATGAATTTATTAAATGGTGGTTTTATATGTAAAATATTTTCTAGTCCTTGACTTAGTAAAAGCATATTTTTTTTTGATGTTGTATAAAAGCATTCATGCCAGCTATCAGGTGCTACAAAGTAATTATTAGGATAATTTAGAGTATTATTATAATCAGCCTTGATTTGCTCATCAGGAATATTTTTTCCTTTAAAATCTGATATCAGTTGTGTAAAAGGAGTAAAATTCATTGAAATTGAGTTATGATTTTTAGACATATAAAAAATATAGTGATAGCTCTAACATATATACTATATTTAAAAAGATATATTTACTATAACAAAGTGTTTTCTTTAACTGAGGGTATTGGATACACTTAACCTATAGAATAATCAGAATGAGACAAAAAAGAGGTCAAATTTGTTTCACATTCCACTGGCCCCATTGAACTCTGGGTTCCAATCCTCTTTTTAGAAGAATTCATGAAGTAATAATAACAATAACTAAGAAATAATCTTTACTTTTGTTATTGATTCATAATTTTTTCTTATATTATAAATGATCTTTTTACAATTCATCCATTTTTGAAAATATCTTATCTTTTACTATTAATCCATTATAGATGATTTGTTTTATAAATAAATGAAGCACTCATAAACATCTATCTAAGACCTATGGAATCAGGACCAATATCATGATTATAGCAGCATATGCAGCAATGCAGCACTACCTATAAAATATAATATATTTTTTTAGTATTGATTCTTTTGTATAGATAGAATATATTTTTTAATATTTCTTTAATAATAATAAATTATAATTAATGGAATAACAATAAGAATAAATAGAATCTAATTGGTTACTATCTTAGTTTACATAATTGAATTATATATATTGTAATTACAAATTTTAAACTAAAAGAATTTATTGATAATATTCTCAAAGAGAAATAGACTAAAAAGTCCATTAATATATAAAATAATTTTTTTCTTCTGATGCGGCGATAATAGTATAATAAAAATAAAAAATGAATAT
>DASUZI010000061.1:0-3587 GCA_036376955.1 Nitrososphaeraceae archaeon | reverse complement strand
ATTATGAGTATGTTAACAATGACTATCTTCTGGATTGTTTTGGGAATAACATTTGGATTGATATGGAACAAACTGAAACCACATGAGACAACTCAATTTAAAACTGTCTAAATTGTTATTATAATACTTGTCATTTTTTTTCCTGATTCTCCAATTTTTTTAATTTTTCTTTTATGAATGCAACCCCCCCTATTAACTTAAGAAATCACTACTTCCTTTAAAATAGGAATTTAATTTATAATGGTATATGCAGATCAAATTTTGATAGTTTAGAGGGTTCTGTTAAGTTAAGACTATTCATCAGATCAAAATTTTAAGAATTATTGAAGAATTATTAGATTCTGTAGAAGAAATAAAATGTAAAAAGATACTAGACAAGTTTATATCCATTTCTAGTAGGCAAGAATACAGTTAGAAATATTGATTGCGATCAATAACAATGATTTTGATTTAATAGTATTATCAACAATTCATCATATTAATTCTTGGCTTCGATCATTAATAGCGAATCTAGACAAATAAAAAAAATAAAATAAGCCTATTTTTATAATCCAATAACTCTTAACTTTTAAAATGTTTTCTATAAAAAAATTATAGTGGAATAGTTTATCGTCTCAAAAAGTTATATTGCTTGATTATAATTGAAAATAAAATTGTATTATAGAAAAAAAGAGAACAACTAGGGCTGTATTCAGACCTGAAAATAGCAATGGTTGAGGAGGAGACGATCTCATTGATATACCTGGATTGGTAAGATCATGTAATGAGTATTATTTCATCACCTAAATTATTTTTTGATATAGAACAAAAAGTAGCTAATCGTTATGATTGAGTCGATTTAGATTTAGAACTATAATTGTCATTTCTGTAAAAGTTACACAATAGTCAAGAAACACTACCTTGGTTTTATTATTTAGGAAAAATATTTGTCAATAGTGAAATCTTGGTTTTAGCTAATATGTTTTTCTTTTAAAAGTAATAAAAATCTTTAGTAAAAGGGCTGAAAAAAGAATAAAATATCTCTCAACGGTCTTGACAATCACTATATTTATCGACGATCAACCGTCAATCGCTATCATTTTCTTAGCATCACTATATTTATCGACGATCAACCGTCAATCGCTACCATTTTGTTCTTACAATCACTACCAAATAATATGTCTTGCATAACTATCATCACTGTCAAAACACTATCAATGGAATTTTGAAACTATTAGTAATAGTAGAGACTACTACTCTAGATTAAATCAATTAGGATTACAGGATATAAAATCTAATTAAGGAATTGAGATATAGGCATTATTTCTATTATATTGTTTTCCTAAAAAATAACACAGTTCTATTAGAATGAATGAATGAGAATCTGATGAAAACTATCATTAGAAAATAAAAAATTATAATCTATGTTAATTATTTAATTTTGTCAGATTTATTGCCAATTACAACTAATTTGTATTGGATTACCAAATCTATTATATTAGTAATTCTAATCGGCTCAAGTTAACATAGCCATTTAGATATGGAAATAAATTATCAAAAATTTAGGTACTGGTGATTCATCGGGTGTTCTATTTGGGTGTTGATTTTTGGGTGGTAAATTATGAATTAATCCAAGTGTTTTCTTACCTCAGCAACTAAAGCCATAGTTTCAACATCTAGTGAAATATTTTTTTCTTTACACTGTTTGATTAGTCTCAATAAAAGATTGTAACAGTAGAAGAACCAAAAGAACCCCCAAAACCATCTTCTAAATGGGCTAAATTGAAAGTCCATTCAACAACCGAAGATTCAACAGAACCAGAATTTATATTGAATTGTTATAAAATATGAAGATTACAAAGATTGATTTGATAGTTAGTTTACCTTAATAATGAGTTTTATACTATATTCAAAGTAACTAACATAAAATTATGTTTGCAGACAAAAGGTACATCATTTTTCAGGTAGTAAATTGATAAGGTTTTGAGAAAGAGAAATATTTTTAATTAATTAAAAGGAAGTTTAATTATAAAAAGATTCTATTTTTAAATGGTCTATATTTTTTTAACTATATAAAAATAAAAAAAGAGATGGAATTTTTTTGTCTAGATTACTTACCAATACATATACCGCTTGGATTAGCAGTCATACAATTGTTTTGATCATATGTATTGCCATTGGTGTTTACGGGTAACCCATTAGCATTGTTTACATCGATTGTGTTCAAAAGAACATTGTTAAAGTTAATATTGTTTTGGTTACTTTGATTGTCTATATAAAGACCATTTCCAGATTCAGTAATAGAATTCAATGTGATAACAGAGTTATCTGAGTTAACTAGAGTGATTCCTGCTAAAGCATTTTGGAAAATTATGTTATCTTCGAAAGTGCTTTGTTGTGTAGAATGACCTGCAATACCAATTTGGTTATTCATAATTATTGACAAATGTGCATTAACTATGCTTGCACCAGTACTGAACAATCCTATTTGGTTATTTTTAATAACCATTCCTTTTACCTCCACATTTTGAGATCCTGTCATTAATACACCAGCTTGAAATCCTTCAATGGTACCATCCTGTACTACAACATTGTTCACATTTGGTATCATTATTCCAACTTTACTGGAAGTCTGTGTATCGCTATCGATATCTGGACCAGATATTGTATGTCCGTTAAGATCTATAACAATATCCCCTGCATTTACTATAAGACCATCAGTTTCTGCACAATTCAAGTTAGAAGTTAAAACAACGTTTTGTGTTATAACTTGACCACATGATGGACTTATTGCTAATGGTTGTACTTGTGCTGGGGTTTGTGGTTGTTGTCCGGGTTGGGTTTGAGCGCTTACTGATATGGGTTGCATTGTTATTGCCGTGATGGCAGAGAATGAGATTATCGCTGCCAAGATATAGATCATAAATGTTCTATTCATTTAGTAGATGGTTTGATACTGACATATTTATGTTAATCCGTAAAGAACCATTATTAAAATTTAAATTCTTGTATTATTTCTGTTATTTTGATTTAAAATTCAATTTATATCACTATATTAATAGAAAATTGAGAAGTTGCTTATTTTATGGTAGACTTTGGATATTTGTTAGTATTAGGTATATCAGCATTTGTCTCCACAAATATTGACGATATCTTTCTTTTAATTATATTCTTTTCTAATTCTTTAAAATATTCAAAATACCAAGTTGTAATTGGTCAATACATTGGAATTGGATTACTAATATCAATCAGTATAATTGCATCTTTTATCTCACTAGTTATTCCATCATTTCTTATAGGTTTTATGGGTCTTATACCAATGGTATTGGTATAAAAAAATTAACAGAGTATTATAAAAAGAAAAAAGAAACCGATCCAAATTCTACAAAATATAAAATCACAAAAAATGGCTCAGCCTTATCTTTCCTCAATGTTGCTGCTGTAACTTTTTCAAATGGTGGTGACAATATAGGAATTTATACTCCATTATTTGCTAGCAATAATATAATTGGTCAAATAGTCATTCTAGTTGTACTATTTCTAATTATGACAGCAGTTTGGTGTAGTATTGGATATTATCTTGTGAATCATAGTTTTCTTGCAGGCCA
>DASUZI010000060.1:0-10006 GCA_036376955.1 Nitrososphaeraceae archaeon | reverse complement strand
TATGATCTCTTGTACACCTTCCTTTAATTTCTCTTTTGCCACATCACCAATTTTGTCCATTATACTGCTTCCACTGTCTGTATTATTTTTACCTTGTTCTGCATTAGTTTGATTATCTGTTTGTGCAAGGGCTGACCCTGTCAATCCTCCAACTACCATACTAATTCCAAGAAACATTATGATCATAGCATTGAAAAATATTGTTGTTTTCATTATGAGGTGATGATAAATATATTATTTAAGAATTTTAATTGTTAACGCTATCACAATTACCTGATTAAATATTTTAATACCATATAGTAGAACTCACATATGATGAATAAGGGTTCGAGTCCCACCCTAGCGCTGAACTTGTAATCAAAAATATGATGAATCAAATGAATCAAACTTTATCTTGTAATAAAAAAATTTTTTATTGTAATTGTAGTGTTATATAGAATGTTGAACTATAGAAAATATGTCAACTGATATTCCTCTAAATGACTCTAATATACAAGACATTATAAAAAAAGAAGCAAGAGGGCTGGGCGATGATAGTGATTTTGGTGAAGTTCAAGAGATTTTAGGAGAACATGTAATAACGAAAAAAGGAACTGTAGGCACAGACAGATTCTACTTTCCTAAAAATCTAATAGAACGATTTGATGGTGATACTGTTTATTTTAAGATAACCAAAGATGAATCAAAAGAATACAAAAGAGACTATTGATTTATTTTTTAACCAAAACAAAATTCATATTACTTTTTAGTAATAATCCGTGAATGCAAGTAATGGGTTCAAATCCCATCCCCTCTATTCTAATTCTGTAACAATAATTTTAAGAGATGATTTAACATAATCTAAAAATTATTTAATTTTAAAGTATATTCTCATGATATAATCCCGTGAGTGTAGTTGCAGAGTTCGACTCCCACTCCCGGTGTCCTACCCGTGGAGTCATGTTTTTGTTAATCTTCAGGTTTATTTGTATAGATGAAACCCATTTTCTATATAATAAAATGAAAAGTATATAGTTAATAGTATTAATCTTAATATGATTTAACGATGAAATAGTACTACTATGTCTTCAACTAAAAAAGATAATATAAAAGAAAATACCAACCAATTTAAAGAAAATACAGACAGATATTTAGAACAACAGAGACAACATTTTAAGGATACAGCATCTAATGTATCAAACACTACAAAAAAAATTAATGAAAATGCGAATAAATTTCAAGATGATAATAGGAGAATCTTTGAAAGAAATGCAGAGACTTTGAGAAAAAATCAAGAACAGATTAACAAAACAATACAAGAAATATCAAACAATGCTATAGAGTTACAAAAGAATGTCTTTGATACATATCAATCATCATATGCTCAATTTTGGGATAATATCAATAATAACTCATATTGGAAAAATTTCAATATACCACAAAGATATTCTGAAACATCTGATACATTAAACAAAAAAATACAAAATTATACAGTCAATGCAACAAACTTCATAAATGAAATCGCTGTCGGTGGAATTGAGAATTTTAATAAATCAATAGAACTCACACAAAGATATTACTACGATATCGTGCAAAATAATGTCAATTATGCACATAAAATAGAAAGATCATACAATAGACAATAAATAAAAAATAAAAAAACATACAAATTTTTTCTTTTTGAAAATTGAGTTTTAGATAATAATTTTAATATGTGTTAAATCCTTAAATAATACTTTTTTTAAAGGCTAAATTTAATGGTATATAAAAAATATATCTAAAAAGGTATAAAAATTTTTAACAGTTTTTTTTTATTTTGAAAAATTGGTGTTAGAGGCTACAGTAACACCAATATTAAATGTGATAAAGGTTACCCATAACAGTAGCAATAATGATAAAACCTTAATAGATAAAAAATTTTTGATAATAAGATTACAGTATTATGTTATAGAATTTGGGTTATGTCTCTTAGCGAATCGAACCCTTTTTAAATTTTTGATTTTTATAAAAAATAAGATATCTAAAAGTGTAATGTTCAATGGCTATAAAAAAGATCTAAAAAGTTCTTTGATTATTTGATTATCTACTACTAAATAAGGAACTACAAAATATAGATAAAGTACAAAAATGAGAATATAAAAAATTACTACACCATTTCTATTTTTTATATCATTCTATACAATCTTGGATGCTATCTGAACCCATGAAGTTGATTCATCGAGGTACGCAAGGATTAATGCATCGTTTTTACCTAGTATTACTTCATTTAGCTCGAGTTTTATATTTCCCATACTTGATATCTTTACAGCTCTTGTATCATCAGCCCCAGTAAGTATAATAATTTGACCATTAGAGCCATTTGATATTTCAAGTTCATTATTTGTTCCTTGGCTAGCTCCCAAAAGAACATATCCAGTATTGTCTACTGGAGTCAGAGGGTTTCCAGATTCCACTAAATGAATTTTAAATGACCCTTCATTGACTATTCGCTGCACCTCTGATGTAACATAAGATTGTTCAGGACTTGTATCTTGTTGAATATAACTTTCGTCATATGCATTTACATATGGTTCTTGATATGTTTCTTCTGGATATCCATAATTATAGATATATGTATTATTTTCATCATCGTCTTCATCATCGTCTTCATCATCATCTCTAACTACTATATCTATATCCTCATCATCAATATCAACATCAATATCATCCCAGTCTATATCATCCCAGTCTATATCATCCCAGTCTATATCATCCCAGTCTACATTTACATTGTCTACATCAATTTTAATTCCATCTTCTATGTTTATCCCACCTTCGTCTATACATGTTCCTTGTTTTCCACATTCAGGAAAATGTGATAATTGTGAAATTTCCGAAAATTTATCGAATTTATCCTTATTCCCAAGATTCTGAAGTTTATCCTTATTCAGATTCTTGATATTTTCGGACTCGAAGGAAGTTAAGAAAGAACCTTGAGAAATACTACTTGGTTTGAACTTTTTATCCTTTTTTATATCATTATCATATTTTTTAAAATCTGACTTTGATATCTTGCTTTTGGATTTCTTAAAATCTGACTTTGATATCTTGCTTTTGGATTTCTTAAAATCGGATTTGCTGTTCTTTGATTTAATTTTCGAGAATTTTTTTGCATCTACTGTAGGAATATCAAGATTAGAAAAAATTATCCCGAATATGGAAATAAGTAATATCCCGAATATGAAATTAAACCTGGTTATCAGTGTTATTCTAATACCTTTAAATGCTATACCTTTTTTTAATCCTTTTGAAAATTTTTTTAATTGATAGTTTTAAACTTTCGTTAATATTCTCTTTTTTTAATTTCCGTTCTACTACAGTGGGATTTGGATATTTTACAAAGACTTTATATTATATTAGAAAGATTGATTTTGATCATATAGTTTATGATTCAAAAGAAATCATTTACAGTTCAAAATTTTTTCTTAAACTTTGTAATGATATTTTCCATATCTTTATTCTTTCTGTATCCACAGTTATCTTTCTCAGAAACCGTCAATACCAAGAATCAATCGTCTATAGAATCTATTCCGTTTACATTCATTGGGATTGAAAGCAATAAAACAGTAAATCCTGTTCTATTGGAACAATCAAAAGATTTCAACCCAGCAAAGGTAATTGAAGTTACACCTGGAGTTTATACAGCTATAGGGTACGGTCCATCCAATATTATTATGGTAGAAGGAACAGATGGCGTGATAATTATAGATAGTGGTTCATCTGTAGAACAAGCCCAAATGATCCTTTCTGAATTTCGGAAAATTACTGACAAGCCTGTTTCTGCTCTTATCTATACTAATGGGAAAGCAGATCATGTAGGCGGAGGCGGAGTATTTGTTAACGATAGCAAGACACAAGGACAACTTCCTGACATTATAGCAAATATTGAATTTGCTGAAAATGTTTTTCCCTCTATAGGACAAATTGCAAAACAGAAATCAATTTATGATCTTTATTGGAGTGGATTGTTACTTCCCTTAAGTAATGAGAGTGATAGCTCAATAAGTAGTGGACTTGGGCCAAACTGGAAATTAGGAAATATCTCCTATATCTCTCCAAATATCCTGTTCAATGATACACTTGAAACAACATATTCAGGAATAAACATTACTCTTATTTCCGCACCAGGACCTTCCCCTGAACAGATTTTTGTTTGGATACCAGAAAAAAGTGTCCTTTTATCAAGTGATCTTGCATATGAATCATTTCCAAATCTTTATTCCATGTCCGGTTTAGAAGATGTTGATATACAATCATGGATTGATGCAATCGATACAATGAGAGAATTAAATTCTACATTTCTGGTACCTAGCCACTTAATGCCGGCAAGAGGTTTCGAGAATGTTTCGGATATTTTGATCTCTTACAGAGATGCGATATCGTATTTGGTTCAGCAAACTATTAGATATATCAATCAAGGTTATAATGTAGATGAGATAACTGAAATTTTAGAACTTCCTTCTTATCTAAAAGACCATTCTTGGTTGCAGGAAAGAACTGGTAATCTGTCTTGGATAGTCAGACAGATATATAGTTATATTGTAGGGTGGAATTCTGGTGATGCTACGTGGTTTAACCCTATCACTTTACAAGAAAGAGGATCAAAAATAGTTAGCGGTTTTGGAGGATTAAATGCAACTTTAGATGAGATAAAGAGATCTATAGATAATGAAGAATATAGCTGGGCAGCAGAGCTTTCTACCTATCTGATATATGCTTTTCCAGATAATAAGCAAGCCAAGTTGCTGAAAGCAGATGCACTTAGAATATTAGGTTGGGAGAATCCTACTTCAGGGGGCAGAAATTGGTATTTAACACAAGCAAACATTCTTGATGGAAAAATAAATTCCTCTACCCTACAAATGCTTCCAAGTACGAATGTGGTTGATCAGATCCTCCCTACACTATCAATTGACGATCTTCTCTTTAATATGTTGTTCAAACTTGATCCTACAAAAAGTCCAGATGACGACCTGATTTTGGGAATATATTTGAACGATACAGAAGAAGGTTTTACTTTGGAAATTCGAAATGACGTTGTTGAATATGAAGACTCATTTCCTGACGAATATGATATTGCGTTGTATACAGATTCAGACACGCTCAAAGAGGTTCTAGTCGGCAAAGCGAAATTGCTTGACAAAATAATAGCGAAGAAAGTAAGCATAGATGGAGATATTAGAGACTTTACAAAATTTGTAAGATCGTTTGATCACAAATTTGTTATTCCTATATTCAATAATATTGCTAACTAAAAAAATAAAATTTTTTTCTAATTGTTGTATTAACTTGTAGAGTATTTCACATTTAGTTTACAAACATAATAGTTATATTTTTGTATATAAATGAGAACCTAAAAGAGTGAAAAAGGTAGACTTCATGGTAATGAAATATAGTGAACCCCATAAAAGTATGGACCAATGAGTAATACCGATAATAGTGCTATAATAAGAGTCTAGTATAGACTAATCAAGGGAATAGTATAAGATTTACTTTATCACAATAACGATAATAAATAGAATTTTAATACTTAGTTTTTTACTGTATTTGTAAACTCATCGTTATCAAAAGATTTTCTTATTATTTGTTCTTTGATATTCCAGAAGATACTATTAAGGTAACTTTATAATTATTAAATAAAATTAAAAAAATTTAAAAATTAAAATCGATTAGATTGTTGTTGTTGTCTTGATAGATCTGTTAATCCTTGTAACAATTCTTCTTTGTCAAGACCATCGCTCATATCAATTCTAGTATTTTGCTTTATATTATCCAAAATAACATCAGCAAAATTGTCTAATTTGTCGATATCTTTTATACCTGTTATTTCTGACAATTGTTTTATCAAATCATAACGATTTACATTATCTTGTGTTGTTTTAAATTTTTGTTTCTCATTGTCATCAAATTGGTCAGTAACATCTTTTGGTAAAGCAGATAAAAGACCTGAAGCAGCCTTGGGAGTAGATTTTTTTAGAAACATTTTGGTTGCACCATTAACTGCCATACCAGCTATGTTTGGATCTATACCAAACGATTGTGCCAGCATTCCAATCATGTTTTGCATAACTTACAATAGTCATTGTTATAGATAAATTTTTCCGAAAAATCTTAATAATTAAATTTGTTGTTAAGATTTATAAAAATAAACTAGAGTAATATAATAGACTATGTAAAAGATGAGATTTTTTCTTCTGAAAAATAAATGTCAAGTACAGATGTGCGAACTGGTTCGATAGCAATTCATAAACAGCGTACCCAGAAGTGAATACCTCCAATATAAATGATAGATTAATCTATGATAAATACTGATATATTTTTATTTTATAATGGGATTCTCAATAAATCTTTGAATTCGATTCCATAGTTACATAACTTAATTCATTTTTGAATGGTGCAATACTTAGATATATTAGGTTACTTAAACCAAAAAAATATAGATACAAAGAATATTTATCTACAATAGCAGCGGGTGTTTTGTTTTTTTACATAATCTAATTACAATATATTAAATTGATATTAACGGCTAAATATATTTTCTTAATACAACCATTGTATGTGTCAGCTACCTAAGATTATATTTACTGCTATAACAAGTGCAAATGAGAAAAAACTCTACTTGATATGATAACAGATTACCAATAAATATGTTTATTTATATCACCTAATTATTAAAAATTAATGATAAATACTATACCAATAAGTATTTTAGCTTTAGTATTTGCTATTTTGATTTCACCTAATTTTATCGATAATTCACAAGGACAGAGAATAAGTGATCTTCCTCTCGATAAATCAATAGAAAGAGATGGAATTTCTCTTCATTTTCCATCTGATTGGAAAGAGTTAGTTACTGAAAATGAAAATCAGCTAATTAGAATTTCATCTCCAGATGGAAATTCGTTTATTACTATCAATAGGTATGATTCAGGACCATTAAATGAAGTTTTAACAAAAAGAGTGAACGAATTTGTAAAATATTTACCAGGAATTGAATTTTATAATATAGAAGTTAACTCAGATCCATTTGAATCTAAGACTATTCAATCTCAATATATTATACAAGGTGGCTCTATCGAAGAGGATAATAATTCGAAACTTTTGCATTATGAAAAAGGACATGTTATAAATGATCATCCTTTTATGATTACCCTTTATTACGCTGGCCTAGATGAATCTTATTATAATAACAGTCCCATCGCGGATAGTATAATCGAATCACTAAAGATTGATCCTCAAGCATTTGGGTAACTATTAATGAACTTTGTTAAAGGTTTAACATCAATCTTTATTTAATTTTTTGTACCCGTAGGTATCTTTCAAAATTCATTAGTGCTTTTTCTATTTTAGATATCGAGGTAATTCTAGAAATCTATGAAAAATTTTTGGAAAATAGTTATGAATATGTTAAGAGCAAATATAATAATTACCTAAAAGGACAAAAAAGTATGCATGTTAAACAGGATAATTTGAAGGCTTCTTCGTTGAATAAGTAGTTCTGTAAACTAATTCCTCAAGGTCCACCAGGAATTAATGGAACTAATGGTGTTAATGAAACACAAGGACCTACAGGTTCTAGTCAAATATCTCCAGATTGTATTTATAAATCTGCTCCTTGCATTTCCAGTTGTGAAACATTTAAAATGGTAAAGGTGATTAAATTTTTTGATAAATTAGAGGAAATTATTAACAATTTAGAATCAAATAATAATAATAAACATTTATCTACCCTAATAAATTAAGTATTACTTTTTTTAATTTATTATTACATATAAACAGGATAAACATGTATTAATTATTAATATGACAAACACAAGAGATGAAAATAAAATACAAAGTAACAATATAAAAGATGAAACAGAGAAACTTTCAGACCAACAAAAACAACAGTTAGATAATATAACATCCGATGTTTCAGATACAACAAATAAATTCAATGAAAATATCAATAAATATCAAAAGACAAGCAAAGAAATTATTGAGAAAAGTATCGATACAACAAGCAACTACCAACAACAAGCCATTAATACATTCCAATCAATCACAAAAACCTTTGTAGAATTGCAAAAGAGTCTTCTTGAAACGTATCAATCATCAATATCAAGATTTTTGGATGTTACATCTAGATCTTATAGAAATGATTCTACATCACCAAACAGATATTCAGATCTTTACAACAAGACCAACCAAACTATTACAGACAATACAGTTACTGCTACAAACAAAATAAATGATGCTGTATTGAGATCTACAGAAACTTTCAACAAATCAATAGAAGTTGCACAAAAGTATTATAATGATTCAATTCAAAACTACTTTAACTTTCTCAAAAAAATAGAAAGATCTTCTTCTTCTAACCAATAGATACTTTTTTTATTTTTTTATTCTAATAACAGATACTTACTGGTCTTGTCATAGACAGGTAATATTTTTATATGAAGATTTGAAAATGGTTGACAAAATATAAAGTAAATAGTTTTTACATCTATTTGTCAATATGTTTATTAACTTTTATTATATTGATGCATATTGAATGAAATTTCTATATACTATTTTAGTAGTAGTAACAACAACAATGGTAGCACCTTTATCGCTGTTTTCTTCTACATATGATGAATTAGTATATGCACAACAACATAAAGAAGAAAATCAAACTATTGATATACAACAGGAAGAACAAATGAATCTAAATTTGGGTAAGCCCATCTATACAGAAATATTTACAGCTCCAAAATCTCATGACAAGTTAACTAGTTCTGTTTATTCATTTTCAGGTAATGGAACTATAAATGATATGGAAATATCTTCTTCTGGAAATGGTCTTATAATACCAAGAGAAGATGGTACTAGTGCCGTTACTGATGGCAGAGCACTTTTTACTTCTAAAAATGGTGGTAATGCAAGTTATTCTTTTGAAGCAATAATAAATATTAAAGAGAATGTAACAAGACATCTAGGCGCAGCATTTTTCGATGCAAATGCAACAGGCAATCTGGAATTTCTTCAAAGTGTTGTAGGAGTTTATAAAGCTGTACTAGATGAAAAAGGAACTTTTACTATGTGGCAGTTAAAATAAATATCTTTTATAGTAACAAGAGTATATACCACTTTATAGATCAAATAATATAAAGCAAACTTATACCTGAACTAGTTATTAACTAAACAAATATGAAATAAAAGAAAGAACTTAATATAAACAAAAATATAATCTAACGAAAATACATTCTTTCTTTTTATTATAATTCAAGAATCATTATTATTTTATGAGGTTCCAGACATTGCAATTTGCATATTTTCTCAAAGATTGATTTATTATTTGAAGCTTCTCCGGTTTGCTTTGTAATCCGTACCTTGTCTCTCTAATTGTAGAACCTTTAAAAAAAATAGATATAATTCAATCTTAAAATAATATCAAATTGTATAAACCCCGAATTACTGCTTCGAGGTTCGAGTCCCACTCCCCAGCGTTCTACTCGTGGAGTTATATTAAGAATTTACTGAAGTATATTAGTATTAGAATTAGAAAAAGTGTTATAAAAAATTATAAGAAAGAATACCTTGTGATTAATACTTAGGAAATTGCTTTAACCTTTATTATGATCTTTTAGAAATAATATATATTTTATACAAAATATTTAAAATAACCACTAAATATATTTGAGAAACTAAAGATAATGAAAAGATGGTGTTCGATTTAAAAATAGAAAAGAAAAGATTTCTGAAAATTATTCAACAAAATTTGCTGTAAAATTTATTACATTTAATTTCGGATCATATGTTCCAGATACTAAGGATAACGGAATTTCAATACCTTGAAAATCATTTAAAATTGTTATTTTATCATACTCATCTTTTACACAGATAGATATTTCATCTTTTTTTATTTCTTTAGTATCGCAATTAGCCCAAATTCTCCACCTCTCTTGATATTCTCTTTCTAATCCTGACATGTTTTTATAGACTGAATCGTAAATTCTAAAATCTACAC
>DASUZI010000059.1:0-15724 GCA_036376955.1 Nitrososphaeraceae archaeon | reverse complement strand
TATTTCTAAGTTCTTCTGCAACTTCCATGTCATTCCTGGTAGAGTATAATGCTTTGTGATTGTGAACTATTATCCAATCAATATCTTGGTTCTTTGATATTTTCTCTAGATCACTTTTTATAAATTCATATTGTTTGCTTCCTTCTTCAAATGGATGTTCTGTAGATAAACTTATAAAATGAATATTTTTGAAATTATGTGAATAGTAGGGACTTGTTAAATTGTGATTTCTAGTTATTTGCTTATAAATTTTGGAAGAATCTCTATCATGATTTCCTATTGCAATTTTCATTTTATCTTTTATTGGTTCTGACATTTCAATCCAGCAAAATGCAGATGGTGATTCTTTAACTTGATCTCCTGTTGTAATTATAAGTTCAGGATATTGTTCCAATATATTATTTATGGTCCTTTTTGTTTCTTCATTGCAGTACCAATCTCCTACTGCAATAAAGTTATAGTTTGTTGAATTAATATTATCATTTGGTTCCTCTACAATGTTATTAGCAATAGTATTACTTTTTTTAGTAATTTTAATTTCTTTTATTTTATTTATTTGACTTTCTGATCGTTTATTTTCATTCGCTTGATTGTTTAAATTGTCATAAATAATTGTTTCTTCTTTTTCATCTTTATATTCTATATATTGACTGGGATCAAAAATATAATTGAATTCATGTTCATTATTGCTGTTGTTGTTGAAATAATTTTTCTGCAGTATCTAAATTAGATCTAATATTATTATGTAATGTAGTAATTTCATTTAAGGGTTTTTTATCTTCAATCGCACTTGCAAAATCTTCTCTTATCATTACTTCTGTTTCTTCCATTAGTTCTGAATCAAGTTCTTTTAGAGGATCTTCAATATATTCATAATTATCAATATAGGCAATATCTACTAATTCAGATGCACCAGTATTATTTCCTGCATCTAATTCTGTTATTGATTGATTAAGTAAAGTTCTAATATTTGATAAAATGGTTAGTGGATCTTTCTCTGTTTCTTCTCCATTTTCTTCTTGTGCCTTAATGTTATAGAAGGTTGGAAAGAGTAAAACTGCTACCAAAATAGACGAACTAATCACGATAGAAAATGTTTGTTTTGATAAATATGTCATTATATTTTTAACATAAAAAGTTTTTTATATATATATTAATATTATTTTCTCATTTATGAGAATGATTTCTTTAACTGATTTTAAATTTAGGCATTTTATATCTGGAGATCATGTTAAAGATGTAAAATCTATCAAATGTTGGAGTAAAATGTCTGCACCTATAAGAGATAAGATGAAGATTGCAATTGGAAATCATGATGCCGAATTTTCTAAAATATATAAACAAATTATTGCATATCATAATCTAACAACACCTTATTATTCTAACTACTTTACAAATATTCATTTTATCAGTCTATCGACTTAACATCCTTTTAATAAAGGAAGCGAACAATATGAATTTATAAAAAGTGATCTAGAGAAAATATCAAAAAATTCCAATATAGATTGGATAATTGTACATCAACATAAACCATATTATTCAACTGCTCTAGACGTAACAAAGACAGAGGATTTAAGAGACACCTTTTTGCCTTTATTTGAAAAATATAATGTAGACATGATTATTTCAAGTCATAATCAATATTATGAGAGAACATATCCAATTCTGTTTTATGCGGAAATAGAACAAGAGACAGGTAAGAAAGCAGAACCTTAACCTATCGTTACTGATGACTCATCATCCTATTATGAAAATTCATATGGTATAATATTCCTGACAGTAGGAACAGCAGGAGACGAACTAGCTCAAATAAAAAAATATGAAGATTATGCGATACAACAGGATGATGTATATGGATTTCTTAATCTAGAACTAGAAAATAATGGAAAGAGTCTAGTTGGAGAGTTTCATTTCAAATAATGATGATGAAATAATAGATCAGTTTGAATTAACTAAGATATCTTAATTTTCTTTATATTAAAAGTTACATTTAGAACCAATAGTCTTATTTATTTGTCCGTCTAAGTCTTAATGCAAAATCTACAATCCTCTGTAAAGAAGATTAGTGTTATAGATGCCTCGGATATACATCTTGAAGGAGAAGGAAAAGGAAAATGAGTAACAAAATAATCAATAAAATCTGACTTTATAAGAAATAAATTAAAAATATACTGAATTTATTATGTTATTGATATCTTTCCTCTCATTGTGTCTGGATGGTATTCACAGTAATATTCAAAGGATTGATAATCCTCATCCTGGACATCTTCTGGTTTAAATTTAATCGTATCAGATGAACCACCTTTTATTTCATCACTTGCTACTATTTCCTTTTTGTCTCCATCAGATGTAATACCTTCTATTATTATTTCATGTTCTTCAGAATCATTTTGCAAACTTTTTACAGTAATTTGATTGTCTATTCCTGAAGTTAAATTCAAAATTGGATTAACAAATTTATTGTCATCAACTTCTGTCCATTTGTAGATTTCACCAAACAACTTAGCTGTCAGAATAATAGGATTTGTTTGTGTTTGATTTTGAGACTCTTCTTGAGAGTAAACTTGGAACAAATTTATTTGTGTGTTTCCAAAGAGAATAAAGAATATTCCAAAAAAGGCGAAATAAACAAATAGTTTACTGTTAGGTTTATTATGTAACATACTTATAAATAAATATAGTTAATAAGAGTTTATCCTAATAATAATAATCATAATCTAAAACAGTAATATTTCTCGTTTTTTAAAATATACTATAACAATAGATAGAAATGGCATTTGTTCATTTTCGAAAGTGAGATATTGGTTTCTCAATTAATAGAAAAAAGAATACAGGTACCTCATCAAGAGATACAATATAATCCTCAACAGTATACTCTCGAGTTTCTCCATTATGTATGTTGCCGGACCACTCACCAAAGTTCCTATATGTTATTTGTTCTATTGTCTGTTGATCCGAAACAAAAATCCTGCTATCGCCTGTATTAAATCCTGAATCTTGGCAAATCTTTGCTACTGTTGGTAGACATTTTTTGAATTATTTTTGAAATGACCAAAAGCCTAAAATGATAAAACAAAGCGCTATATATGCTAAATTGAGAGATTAATTAGTCAAAAATTTTATTTTCCAGTCATATCTCAAAGTTTTTCCAAGAATTCATCTATCTTTTCTTTATATTTTTAACTGAATAGAAAATTGGATTGTTTGTAAATTTATTTTTGGCTAATCATAGATATACCAGAGACGAAGCAACACTGCAGTAAGGACATTCCATAATTGACTAGATTGTATGATTGAGCAGGTTCATCTGACAAATGATGTTTATTTTAGCTCCAATTTCGTCACGGTCTGAAGTAACCATAATTTTTCAAACATTGTTACATATGTATAGTTTATCTCTTCGTTGTCAGAATATGTTACAGCATATGTTGTTTTCTTATCATAATCAATAGGATCTGTAGTCGAAACTAGTAGCACCTTAATATAGTCAGGGACTATTATGATATCATTATTCTCTAGTTTGGTATCAAAGATCCGTATATTAGCGACCTCGCTATAACTATTAATAATACTATCATCTACACCCAATGGAAAAAGAATTCTTACTAAAATATTTGTTCTTGTTTTTTTCTTCAAAAATTTTAGGATACTTTGTGTTTCTTTTCTTTTCAAGGTATTTTTATTACAGAATAAAATAGTGATCCCGTCGTTTGCCTCTTTTATTATTTCATCAATACGATTCTCAACCGATTTGAAATCTTGTATGTTTCCTGTATACAATTGATCCTCTTCGAGAAGTTTATCTTTGTCTTTGACCGAAATATTATTCCGATATTTTGCTGCATAGTCTTCCGTCATTGAATACTCCATGTTTTCGCTTAGTATATGAGTAAGTTTGTAATACCAGAATAATGAGGCAAGAATGCATAGATAGGAGAACGACCACATTGCTTCCCATATCAATTCAGTCTCTAAAAGAAATTCTTCATCAACAATCGCTATATTCAAATAGAAAAAATCTGTGATAGTTGTTAATATCAGGAAGGAGGTAAATAATATCCAGTGATAGGTATAAGGGTTATTTCTGGGTAACTTTGTTAGAATCAGAATCGAAAGAGATAATAAAATACTATCGCTGTAGTTATATATGGTACTAATCGTAATATCAGGCCACTGGGATTGAAAATCTACTTCCTGGCTAAAAACTATGATAGTTATTATTACAGGTACTAGAGATGCGAGTATTACAACAAACGCAATTACCCGACGTTTTATTATTCCATCTCTGTTTATAGTCTTAAATGATCTATAGGTAAATAGAATTAAAGGTACATAGCCCGCAAGATAGAAAATTTCCCCGACACCTGGGTATGGAGCATCCGTATCTAATACAATTTGATAATACGAATAGGTAAATTCACCAAGAAACCAGAGAGTTACTCCTACGAAAAGCAGCTTAAATTTCTGAACTTCTATGTTTCTAGTATTCGAAAGTATTGTAAACAATAATAAACAGGAAGCTGATCCCAACAAAACTGCTGCGGATGTACCAATGTATCTGTCGCCATCAACAACAAATAGTAATATATGTATAAACACAATAGCTACAGCTATAGTAATTATAAATCCGAAGAACAAAAATTTCATTTCATACTTTATTTTAAAAGCAGATTCAATATTTTTTGTTCTGCTCAATTAAATATCTATCCTCTGCAAACTATTTAATCACCATCGATAATATATTGTAAGATGCATTCTAGCTTGAAATATCTTGATTCCATTATTGCTATTATATCATTTTCATTTGACTCCATTAAGACGTTCACATCCTTGTCTTTACCTCAACAATATCCATAAAAAATGTTAACATCATATGGTATCTATAATAATATATATAGAATTACATTACATCAACAAGAACATTCTATAGGTTCAGATCGAGAAGACAACATTAAATATTATACATTTAACGCGTGCCCGTCTATGTTCTGAGTATGAGTTCCTATATAAAATATCTCACACTTACATCTTGTAAACTCCCTTGTTTCTCTTCTAGCTGGTTTTAATCTTCATTATAATTAGGTCTACATTATTTCGTCTTCCGTAGTGGACATAGCAGTTAGTTTCTCTTTGTTATAGTATAGTTTAGCTTATACTAGATCATTTGAGGTATTCAGAAATAATATCTCTGTACTTAAGTTTTAATTCTGTAGGTGGAGACTTACAGTACTCAAGATATGTCTACAAATCTTGTTTTCACAATGACATATTAAATACCATCCATTTTCACTTGCTGAAGTTGCATAATCAAATTTCACTTCACCTCTTGTAATATTTTTCATTGCAACAATTTTTACGGAATTTTTGATCTCAGAGTTTGGGTAGCAAGAATGTTTATGTACAAGCCAAAATTATTTTGGAACAGAGCAATCTATTGATATTTTTTATTTGTAACCATCTATTGTCTACATAGCAAGGATATTACCCTTTTTCAATACCCCCTTCCCATGTGAAAATAAGACTTCCTTTCTTAAAATTTACCTTTGCAAAAGTTCTCCACCGGTGCCACTATTTCGACCAAGATATATTTTCTTCCATGTCTTTTTCGCCAATTCTTAATTACTATAGCCTATAGGATATCATAGGTTAGACTTGAGCAGTACCAATGATTAGTCTATTATAGTATCGCCTCTCCTTTATAGTCTCCTCTATTTGTCAGCCTATCAAGTCTTTTTAGTACAAAAACTGCAGTTTCCCTAACTGCATCGCTTTGGTCTTCCAACATTTTTCTCAGTGTTTCTTTACATTCGTGGGCTCGCATCAAACCCAAAGCTTCTATAGCTTCATGTCTAACAAGTTCGTTTTTATCATTTAGAGCAGAGTTAATCAAGGCAGGAATCTTAGATTTCATGTTATGTAAGCCAATTTGAAAAGCAGCCTCATGTTTTACAATTCCATTATCGTCATTAAGCAAAACCCAGACCATTAGGTCAGCTATTTCAGCAAAAATAGGATCATCTTTATCAATCACTTCAGTTATCTCTCCTGCAAGCCAAACAGAATCCCATCGTATAGATTCGTCTCTTTCGTTTCTTAAAATTTGTGTAATTTTGTCAAGCCGAATTCTTGGTGGCAGTTTTCTCATGTCATACTCATCGAAGATAATTTCCATTCTCAGGTCAGTTATTTTAGAAGAATTATTTAAGGTTTTTTGCTTGTACTTGGCTCTCTCCTATCGAATGAATATAGAAATAAACAGAAAAATTCGTAGATGTAGGATATTCGGTTGGTGGTAGTTCAATCTGGTTTGCAAAGAATTATGTAACAGATATACCTTCAAATGTAATAAATTCCTATATAGAAGGGCTTAAAGTAAAAAATACTTATTTACTAAATTAAAAGAATCTAAAAAATACAGCTAGAGAATTTGACAGGCTCAATCATAAGTTTAATTGCATTAAGGAACATATATTAAAATATTGTATAGTAATATCTCAAAAATAGTAATTCATTGGATCTATAGATTCTTTAAATGTTAATCTTTCATCAAGGAAAAAAATCTCTAAATTGACAACGAAACAAAAAACTACTAAATCCTCTAGAAAATTTAGATACACCATTTGGTAAAATACTGATTAATTTTACTTCTAATAATATTTCCATTAGGAATTGGAGTGAGATTTTTTATTGTTTTATTAAAATTGCGAAGCTGGATGATTCTATATTTTTATATAGCAGAGTTGTTAAATTCTGAGAAGAATTCAAAAGTCAAAGATCAAAATTTTTGGTATCATTGTTGATGCGAAAGAATTTATACAAAAAATTCTGAAAGTTTTTTAGATTTTCAATCTATCATCATATTATTATAATTTTTTTGGTGCCTATTATAATTTATATTATCTCAATAGTTATTGATATATATATACAATTTTTTTAACTCCTACAAATCAATTAGAATATATTTCTAAAATTGTTGCAATTATTTTTATTATCTTAGTAGGTTATTTTACTTTCAGTGGATATATATTACTCTAAAATAGAATATAAACCTGACTTCTTTAAAATGATATTTGGGATTTGAAGCTAATATTGTGTTTTTAATAGGATCATCTATTTAACGATCTCAAAGATACCCATCATGCCATGGTCCTCGTGGAACATTATGTGACAATGATAGACAGATTTTCCCACAAAGTCTTCAAATGGAATCCGAATAACAACTTCACCATGACCTGGAATCAAAACCATATCTTGTAATCCGTGAGCGTCATACGGTTTCCCATTGACTGTTATTACCTGAAAATCATTCACATGAATGTGAAAAGGATGTTCATCTTCGTCGTTATTTATTAGCCTCCACTGCTCTACAGTTCCAAGCTTCACTTTTTGATCGATTCTGTTATGATCAAACGTCTTGTTATTTATCGTGTACCGTTGCTCCTCATCGTTTGATGAAAAAGTAAGGACTCGATTATTTGTGATATTCATATTTTTCAGGTCTTCCTTCGAAGTTAAACTCGATGGAATAGTTTTTACAGGCTCTTTTTGGTTATCTTGAATGTTTACAGTCACAATTGTGGTTTCCGGGTATGGATAGTAATCAAGTGCTTTTAAAGAAATAGAGCCATTGCCCATCGGAGTTACTAATACATCAAACCGCTTTCCAGAAGGAAGCACAAGACTATCAGTATCCCATACCTTCCAAACTGGATATCCATCTTCTGCTATGACATGGAATTTATGGCCAGGCAGTCCAACTTTGTAGACGGTCTCAGATCCAATGTTTGCCAAACGCCATAGCTGAGTTTCTCCTGATTTAATGTTGACATCTGGATTGATTTCTCCGTTGACAGTTCGATAGGTAGGTCTAGTTGGATCACTATTGACTGGAAAATCTCTCATTGCAAAGATCTCTTTTTTGATTTCTTGTAACGGCTTTGGCAATAACTTCTCTATCCCTTCAACCACTATCATGCCAGACATACCGGCCGAAACTTGTTCATAAGCAAGAGTATGCATATGTGAATGATACCAGTACGCACCTACAGGTTGATCAATAGGAATGTCAACAATATATTGCTGTGTCTCACCGGGAGCAACTTCAAGAAAAACATTATCCGAATTATTTGAAGGAGACACATGAAGTCCGTGATAATGAATATTGGTGGACTCATTGAGATTATTTATCAAATTAAGTTCAATTCTATCACCAGGATATATATGTAAAGTCGGTCCTCCAAGAGAACCATTATAGACCATAGAAGTAATTGACTGGTTGTCAACATTACCTATTTTGTATGCCGCAGTGATTGTAGTTTGCAAAACGCCGTCTTTACTAAATACATCTTGAGATTTGGAAAAGTTCATTCCATCCAAAGGCGAAGGTTGAGATTCGGCAAATGCATTATATTCTAAAGTTTCAAATTCAAGCATCGTCAAAATAAATATCGCGAAGGAAAAAAAGTAGATCATACCATTGGTATTCAGATAGGACCCTATTTTGTAGATCATTTAATAAAATTCCTTCAAGTGTTTTGATCTTCCAAAACAATTACTTTTATGTTCAATTCCTAAATTGTTCTGTTCATTCTGCATTATACATGATAAATTAAAAACCAATTCCATCTCCGTTGAATAGACCATAAATCATAAAATACATTCTCTTTGCCAAAAATATATGTTAATCGTTGTGCTATTGGTTGACCCAAAGGCTTATCCGATTTCGTACGGCTAATGAAAATCAATGCAAATAATATAAAAATATGACATCCGTTTATATATAAGATCCACTCTAAAAGTTAATATTTTTATTATCTCCTCTTAATTTTATTAAATTTAAAAATATTAACTAAAAATTAATAGTTAAATATATGTTTAAGTAATAGGGTACATATCTTTTTTTAATAATAGAATTAAAACGGGTAGGGGAAAATTATTGATATCATTACCAAGATTGAATTTCTAGTAAATCAATTGACTATAGTGAAAGTAATAGGTTTTCTATCTAAAAAGTAATATTACTAGATGAGATACTATTCAATGTAGATTTATTTCCTAGAATTAATATTCATAAAGGCTTATGGTATTAGATATGAAGAAAGAAGGGAAAATAATAGAATTGAAATAAGTGAAGTAATGTCGCTCATAAATTGGAGAATTAGAGATTAAGTATAAAGATATGTCATTATTTGATCCTAAAAATTTTGATTTATTTAAACAAGATTTGATTTATGTGTGGAATATGCTTATTGATAAATATATCAAAGAAGAAGAGAATAATATAAAATATATGCAATCCAACAAATTTCAAAATTATACATTATAATTATTTTAAATTAAAATTATCTAAATTATAAGATGCTCTTTAATATTTACATACTTTTCGGCGCCGAAAAAATAAACTACAGGAATGAAAATTATTTTGTTAATCTATATAAAATTGATGTAATATGAAAATCTTTATCATTAAGAATTTAATCTTAAAGTATGGATTTATGCTCATATGAATCAAGTTATTGGAATCCTGATCAGAAAATGAAATAGAATTTCCATGTAATAATGATCCTAAACCACACAATCTGACAAATATATTTTTCATGATCTCACTTTTTAGATAATATAGAAAATTGAGAGATCATTCTCTTCTCCAGTTTACCTTAAATATTTAAATATTTTTGGTTCAGTTACTATTAATGCCGGATTCTTAAATCACGTGTCTTTTTCTAATTCTACATTTTCAGGAGAAGGTGATGTTAACTTCTCAGGATCTAGATTCTACATAAATCTGTTGGATGCAAAACACTGGAAAAACCATAAAAAAATATTGGAGAAAGGTGTCAAACAAAATAGTTTTAGATTATAATGTAAACAAATTTCGATTGTTTATTATATATATTCGCCAATTGAAATATTTTTTATCCTACTGTTTTTAGGAGTGTAAAATATTGTTAAAGAACTATCCATTATAATTATTATCAACATAGATACGATAAGCGTGAAAATTGATTTATTATTGGATAGTAATCTAATTTACTCACGCTTTAATATTATATTACATAGCCTTTTTTAAAAAACTTTAACAAGAATGTTGTTAGCATTTAATATAATATCATAACTATCAATAATTTATGAATTGATGTTAAATAAGAATCGAACCTTTATCATATGTTGGTTCTAAAATCAACTATTAAAACATTCTTAATTTGAAATATCTATCTGTTTAATTTCTAATACTATTTTAGAAAATATTTAATAACTTAAAAATGCAAATTTAGTCATAAAAACAAATGTCCAACAATATTAAAAAAAGGACAGATCTACTTACACCCCAACTATTAAAAACACCAGTAGGACGGAAAGTTACCTATGAATTCCTAAGATCCTTATCTGAAGGATGTTCAATCGAAGATGCATTAGAAAAGGCAAGATTAATTGCACAACAAAATAGTTATTTACTGCCATTTCAAATTTCATTTATTTTAGATGTATTGAATGCCTTGGGCCCTGTAATTATTCAATTTTTTAGTGATACTAAAGACATATAAATTAATTGATTATGTTATATTAATATTCATGCTAAATTATTTACATCCAGTAGGAAAAGTTTCAGGAAGATCTTCATCTTTTTATAGTTTGCATATGTAGATGATGTAATGCATGGGTTTCATCAATAAATAAAAATGCATCATATCTTGAATGTATATTAGTAGAAACATAATTTCCATATTTTTCGTATTGAGGATTATATACAACTCCTATTGCACTTTGGCCTCTCCAGGTGTTATTGTTTGTTTTATTATCAAAGATATTATTAATTTATTATTAATAGCAGAAGCAGCAAGAGTTTCTCTTTGGAGATTATGAAGAACCTTATTCCAATTTTCATCTATAGCAGGACGCACTTTCATATGTTCCATTTTTTCACTCATCTTTTTGAGGCAATCACATTTCCTTTATATGTTCCAAATCCAATCCAATACTTTATTTATTCTTATTTTTTCATTCACGCACTAATTGTCCAAGAATAATTATATTATCTTTAGACAATCTGTTGCTCTTGCATTACCTATATGAGTATTATGTACCCAAACAATTGCCCCCCCCCAAAAGAAAAAACTGCATACAAAGCAACTGATTTATGGACAAGGACACAACATATGATATTTATAAAATAATATCCTTCAATTCGTGATCGTTGTTATCATGCTATGACTAGAGATATGTCCGGTCATCCCCATGAAATATTAAATTTGAAAACTCACAAAATTGTATTTGAGAGGCTAAAGATGGAAAACACTATGCTGAAGTTCAATAAATGGAAAACAGCTTCAAGAATACTACTTTATTTTCATCAATTCAGTAATTGCCTACTCTATAAATATGACTAGTAAATAGTTATATAACAATAATATATATAAGTAAAAATATAAATAATATAATTTATTTTATAATATAATATTATTTTTATTAGAAATTTCTATATTAATATTAAATAAATATGTTTATAATTTCCTACACGTTTAAGATCATCTCTTATTTTCTCATTGGAATCAAAATCTAACTTTCTTCCAGAATTAGAATTACATTTGTCTAACCATTCTCTCATTATTGTAGTTGCTTCACTATCTGATAATTTCTTAATATTAACAAGATAAGGACATAATATTCTCCATATTACTAATTTTCTATATTCATGTATTGGGGTTTGTAGTAATTGCTCTATCCAGGGAATATAATTACAGGTATTATTGTTATTATTGTTGACAGCTCTATTCCTATTACAATTATTATAATTATTATTTTCCTTAATTTCCTTAATTTTTTTATCAATTAAATAAATTCGAAAATCTTCCAAGAAATCGTCTGGTATTACAGCTCTTTTTCCATTCCATTCCTGTAATACTTTAACTTTAAAATTACCTGATAATCTTTTATCTCTATTATCAAGGAATTTACCATTTATGGAACCTGGTATTCTCAGAAGACAAGAATCTTGGGAAGGTTTGAATCTTGGATCAGATTTACCATTAGAAAGAGAATTTTTAGAGAAGCGAAGAAATTCTTTGAATAAATCAAAGTCGTTAATGAATTCTGCAAATATTTCATATTCGTCAAATATTACTGCTTCAATTGGATTATAGATATGTACGCCATTACCTGACCAGATAATTTCAGGATGTCCATTTAACTTTTCTCGTATGTTTCTTAATGTAGTTGACAGTGCAAGTTTAAACCCTTTCTCTGTCTTGAAGTCAGATCTATCGATATCTATAATGATAAGGTCTGGATAAAATTTTTCTTTAGAATTGGAATTGGAATTGGAAGATCTAACGTACTGATACGACAGTCAATGTAATTGGATTGTTTGAAATAAAATAGCGCTTCATTCTTTGAAAATACTTCTACCTGTTTAAAGTTCAAACTTCTGGTTGAGATTGTTCTAGGGAATATAATATTTCTGAATCAAACAATTTGATAATACGGTATAACCCATTTCCAACATCTTCATCGATAGAAAATTGTAAAGTCAGTTCAAACTATCACCTTCCTTATTAATACCAAAAAATGAATCATGTTGTTCGTTTGTCATTGGAATTGGTGGACCTTTACTGGATATTTTTACCAGTTTGTCAGTGCTATCTGACTCTTCTTCTTTGCTATGTGATCCATGTGATGTATGTGATCTTGGTTCTAAATTATTTTTATCTGATTTTTCATTATTTTTTTCTTCATTTTCTACTTTTTTTGAAATTTTATCAGGATCACATGGATCACATGGATCACATACCCATTTCAAAACTACAGGTTTTTCATCTTTAATTATTATATTTGGGTGTCTCTGTTTCCTTATGAGCTCGTAGACATCTCGTGTTTTGATGTTGTCTCAATGGAAAAGTTCATGGGAGTCAATCTCATATTTTACCAAATAATACAATATCTATAGTAGTATATTATGAAGTTCCTGTGAAAGGTAATAAAAGGGACGAAGTAAAACAGAAGTTTGAAAACTTTTTCTTTAGGTAATAATATAATTGTTAAAAATTTATAAATGAATTGTATGATATGTCTTTGATGGAATTAGGTTCCATCAGAAAATCTTATTCTAAGTATAAAGACATAATCTCATTTAACAAAAACATCATTATTGCTGCAATTATTACAGCAATTGCAGATGTATTTATTGTAAATTATGCATCTGTATTATACCCAACAAATTACTTACTGATATCGATTATTTCCTTAGTTGCAGATTTTTTGATATTCAATATTATATTTATTATTTTATATTTTGTAGATAACAGATCTAAATATGTTAATCCAGATGGAAGTAAGAATAATCAAAAAATTAAACAAGATTTGAAGAAACTAATAACAATAATAGGTTTAGCAGAGATATCTTATCTTGCTACTAAATTCCTTTCAACATATGTAATTTTTGAATCATTTTCAATCGATCCTTCATTAATTTCAATTATCACGACTGTAATAGCATGGATATTCTATATCATAATTGCAAATATAATGGCAAGAAAACAAAAATTATTCCAATAATCTCAATAATTATTTATATTATTAGAGATAGAAGTATAGTATCTCTAGTTGTTTATTTTGAAGTTCCAGAAGAAAAATTAAACGAATTCAAACAGAAATTCAATAATCAGATTGTTTATACTACTCGACAACAAAATTATAGATAGTTTAAAATTTATAAAGATAATTAATTATTAATAAAAAAATATCATTTTGGATATTTACTTACTATATCATTTATTTCATCTTCTGATAAGATCTTTTTCTTTATTAAAAAATTAATTACATCTTCTAAGATATAAGGTACGGAATTTCTTTCTACATCAGCGAATCTGACCATTATTTGCTTCACATTATAACCTTGAATGATATATATTGTAATAACTAATATTTCAGAACATATTGATATTGATAAAAATTAAATGGTTTTACAACAAAGAAATTAATTTTTCCTTAATTTAAATTATATACTACTTACATAATTGAAATCTTTATAATAATATCATAAAGATATTTTTTTATATTATTATTCTGCTAGAATATCAGATGAATAAAATTATTAAAACAGGATTACTTGTTTTTACTGCTACTGTGATTACAATAGGTTTGTTTGGAATCTCAACAGTGTCAATGATTAATGAAGTCCTCGCAGCAGAAAAAGACAAACAAATAGGAATGAACATCGAAGAAATCATTCCTCTTAACAGTTTGAAAAACAGTAATGAAAAATGTACGTGGTGGGATGCAAGAGGTTGTTAATAAATAACCAGATTGTTTATACTAAACAACAAAATTATAGATAGACAAAATTATTTTTGATTGTTTATCTCTAATATTATAGACTTATCGACGTTTATACGACATTACATAATTTTGTTAGAAATGATATAGTTACAAAGGAATTATTGAAGATTAAAAATTATAATTAGAAATTATATCAATAGTATTTTTTGTTGCTTCACTGAATATTATTTGTGCAACATAATCGTCTGTTCCTAATATTTCTGCAATTTGTGATGGTCCATATTCTAAGATTTTTTCTACTGTAAAACCATTGATCTGTAATAATTCAATTAAGCCTTTTGGAATATCTAGACGTTCTATTCTTTCATCTTTCGATATTGGTATTTTTATTATTGATGGCAATAATCGATGTTGAGATAATGATGATGATGGTGATGGTAGAGATAGTTGTAAATTAGAATCGTTTATAATTTTTATTGCATTAGTTTAATTACTACTACTATCCATCATCTCTTATAGTAATAGATAGATTACATAGTATATATCGAATTTATTTATCCCTTCTTATTCTTGACCTTCTTGACTTGCTTGTCTCCCTTGAAGTTCCTGAAGGTAAAAGGGAAGAATGTAAACAGAGATTCAATACTATCACTAAAAATAATATAATTTTACAAAAGGTAACATTAACCTTTGTTGATATATCAAGAAACAAAAAATAAATTTTTGTCAGAGCCATGATTTTCAGCAAATTCCATAAAACTTCTGTGATCCAAAAGATCACAGGCTTTATTATTGCTAGTTTGCTCTTAAACTAGTCTTGAACATTTTTGGAAGGGTTGTATTCTTCAATGTTTTCAACTTTTTAATAAGATTTGTCAAATACATATTTCTTATATTTCTTATAGAAATTAATACATTGAGTTTGTTTCTACTTAAATGAATTAGAAGAAGATTTTTACATAACTTTATTTTCGAAACTCCGAAATTTATCTTATAGAACATTTTTCCTATTTTGTTTAGCGTAATAGGTTAGGGATTATTTTCTCTGTAATACATAATAGAAATAAAGACTACCTATATTATAGGTTGACCTTGGTTGTCGGCCGAGTAAGGGGATATTAGTTGACATTGATGTCTGCGATATCTCCAATCTAAGATTCTTATTCTAGTAGAACTATATTCCTATTTTGTTTTGGTAATAAAGTGCTTCTATCAATAAATAATTTGTTTCACATGATAATAATAATATGTCAGATCAACAAGATGCCAAAAATAATGAAGAAAAGAAATACAATTGTCAATGTGGAGAGGCTTTTAGTTCAGTCGAAGAATTGGATGAACATAATCACAAAGCACATTAATTAATTAAATTCCATTAAACTTACTTATTTTTAATTACAATTACAAAAAAATATCTCAAATACGAATAAACAATATTGAATATATATTT
>DASUZI010000058.1:0-4859 GCA_036376955.1 Nitrososphaeraceae archaeon | reverse complement strand
GTATACTCTCATATTCGATGCTAGAGCATTGTTTATTAGATTGCTAGTATTTAATAGGTAACTAGTAAAGTTATTTACCATTACTGCGTGATTTTCTGCGATTTTTTGTGGATTAAACCAGTCCCATACACCATTGTTATTTCCACTATTTCTGTCTACTTGTGATTGAAAAGAGGTTATTACTTGTTTTTGCGCTTCAATAAAGTCAGAAGCAATATCTTTTATGGTTTTAATAGTTTGTTCTTGATACTCAGCAATACGTTGTGTATATCTTGGAATCTCTCGTGTAGCTTCATCAGTTGTTCTTTTTACATTATTTAAGGTGTTGTCTAGTGTCTTGTTTATTGCCTCTTGTTGTTGATTTAGGGTGTTATTTGTTCTTTCGTTAAAATTGGTGTTAGTATTGTTAAATTTAGTTGTATTTTTTTCGTTAAATTTTGATTCGTTTACAGCTATATTTTCATTTACTTTCATATTTTCTTTTGTTGACATGTATATATATACGTTACTAAGGTATATAAACTTATGTATTAATGACTAGGAGATAGTCATTATATTTAGATTTACTCCATTTATTTGTTTAATTTAAGGTAATATATTCATAATCACGAGAATAACGAGTCGGATTGAAGTATTAGGATTTGACATAACAGAGGAGGTTATACACATGCTAAAATAATGAATTTGATCAATGAAATGCCTGCAAATACTAACCAAATATCTACATGTCTGAATCTCAATTATAAAACTGTCAGTCATCATTTGAATGTCTTAATTAAAAATGGATTGATTATTACAGAGGATAAAGAGATATATGGTTCAACATATTTCTTATCCCGATGATGGAACAAAATTTTCAACTATGTTAGATAAAGTAAGAAAAAGCCGAAATTTATTGTTTAATCAAACAAAAAAACAAACAATAAAGTAAAAAAGTTCCACATGAATCTAAAATCAATAAAAACTATAATACAATTTGCTTTCAGTGGTTTCAGTCTATTTTTTATTGCTATGTTATTTTTTATTCTAGTTCAGGAAACTCTAACAGGTGATTCTTCAGTCACAGCAGAGTATTGTGACAAGTATGGCTTCTTAGCATCACGTGATTGTTGGTAAAATAAATAGATCGGTGTTAAAGTTAACCCTTAAAACCTAGTATTTGAAGTTCAAGACCATGCTTGAACATGGATAATAAGAGAATATAAAATAAAAAATTGTTGATATTAGAATATTTTTTAATCCTAGAATTCATTACTGAATAATGATTTCATCAATAAAAGCATCTTTTTATAAAAGGAAATCTTATAGACGCTTACAAGGAGTAAGCAATAGAAAATGAAAGTATTAGAAATATCAGTATAAACAAATTCCTAATTTTTACGCTATTAGATTGAGAAATCTAATTTTATCCGGTATCAATTTAGAGAATATCTATTACGAAAATATTAAATATACCATATAGTTCTAACAAATAAGATGGTCGAAAAAAGTTACATTAAATGTATATATATTTTTATTGCAATAGCATTTGCTGTTAGCATATTATACGTATCTTCTTCTTATGAATCAACATTTGCACAGAAAAAGGATAAAGAGGATAAAGACAAGCTCATAGTGAAAGCCAATATTAATTTAAAAAATGTAGATATGAAAAATACCAAATTCATACGAGTTATAGGTTTTATAAATGGTGAAGAGGTCAAACAAGATATTCCTATATCTTCTATCGATAAGACAAAGAATAAACTAGGTGTAGATTTAAAAGTAAATAAAAAAAATGACATAGTTAAAGCAAGTACACCAGATGAATTCTTTGTATGTGCATATCAAGTAGGAGATGTAAAAAAAAATATAATTCCTTGGCAAAATTTGATTGTAATGAAGGCGATATTTTAAGCACAAGTAAACCAACACCTGTTCGTTTGTTCCAATTGGGCTCACACGTATATGAAAAAACTCAAGCGGTTTATGGAGCTAATATAAATAATACTGGAAGTGGCTCAAATATTGACAAAGTGAAAATAAAAATACTTGCTCCTTTGGCAGATAAAAAAGATACAGAAAAGTTAGTAATTGCTGCTATGATAAAAGGTCAAATACAGTCTGAAGTTATAGAAGATGTACAAGCAGAACTTGATAAAAGCAAAGGCAGTACAATACAAAGAACATTTACATTTGATAGAGATACAGATATAGGCAGAATTCAAATTGGAGATAGATATCATGCTTGTGTTGCTAGTGATGATTTGAGTCCACCAGAAGGCCAAGAATGTGAAAAGAGAGTAGTTAAGCATTTTGATAAATCTAATTCCTTGCCGGCTCGATAGTACTATCTTTAATTGTAACATATTTAACAATCAGCTATTAGTATCAAAATTATATATCTCATAAAAATTAATATTTTTATTTTACCAATCTGAAATTGTTATTGTTCAAGTACTCATCTATAAGTGCCCAAACCTTTAAGCTATTTCGTGATGGCGAAAAACTTACTGATGTTGCTATTGCATTAGAGATTCCAGGTAGAAAAGCTGTGAGATTATGGTCTCAATTTTTAAGATTAGAAAAAATGTTACATTAAAATTATAATATACCTTGTATTTAGATTTTATTATTAGAACTATTTTAAATGAGATTGAGTTAAGAAATAAAATGAAAGTTACAATAAGAAAAAAAGGTTATTTAATTAACCTATGTAGAATTTAATAGTGCCTTCATTTCCGTCCGTATTGAATCTCTTACACGTTTCATTATCATTTCTTTCATGAGTAATGCATACTCTCTCTTTATTATCTACATCATTTAGGTAGAACTTTACATTTGCTTTACCATCATCTTCAAATTCTTCACCATCTATGGATTTTGTTTTTCCACTAACTTTTACTTTATAGTCTGGTATGTGTCTTTCTTCGTCGCTGATTAGTCTGACAGTTAATTTAATATCATCACGGTCGAGGTCGTCATCATCATTATATCATGTCTATTCCACTTATCTTTGTCATGGTCTTTGTCGTCATCATCCTGACGTTGAGCTGTTGAACTTTGTATAACACTTAATAAAAAAAGTAAAGATATGGATACAATTCCGAGAACTAATAAGCTGTTGTTCTTTTTCATTTCTATTTCTCTCTTATTAGATGGTATTCTATAAGGATATTCGAAAATATGGCTATATAAAAATATTATAGAATTAAATACAAAAGATATTATTATATTAGTTTAAATATAAATTATATTTTATAACTTATTATATAATGATAGTATATGTTAAGTTAATTCTTGTGACTAATGTTATTTGTCCATCCATTTGATAGTATGTATTGGGAGTATAATTGTCTTTTTTTGACTATATAGACTGTATTGAATTGAATTAGCTTTAATTACTAAAATACATTATACAATTATTGAAAAATTGAGAGATATGTACGGTATACCTTCAGATGATAATATAGTAACACCGATAGCGGTTCTAAAATGAAAGTCCAATGTAAAGATAGTATAACCTGTATTTAGCTTTTATTATTGATAACTTAATTTGAATTTATAACCAATCTACAATAAAATGACTAACATGTGAAAGATTTTATTGCCATTCATAAGGACAAAAAGTTGTGAGAAAAGACTGTTCTACAAATTTGATTTGAACGATAAACATGTTTATGATTGTGTTCTCAACTGTCCCCTCAATGAAATCATATCTACAAGATTCCAACGCTCTATGCATTTTGTATCATGAAAAGAAAATACTGTCATACCATTAACTGTGAATTGTTTATCGGTTGGTTTAAGATCCATAAATTCACCTTTGTGTGTGCCAGTTAGGTTGTATCTACATGCAACCTTATTTTTTTCGATAATGATATCATCAAAGATAATTTTTATATCAGGAAATGCTTTCCATAGGAGATAAATGAACTTTTTAAAACCTTCTTTGTTCGCTGGAAGATTTGGAGGAAAACCATGAATTATCAAGGAGTCATCATAAAAATTAAAATATGATGATTCCCTTTTCTGTGGATTGTTAAATGTTTCTGCCAATTTTTTCACAACCTCTCGTAAAGGCTCAAGTGATGACATTATTGAGATATTTGTAGTCTTTTTTATAATTTTTTCCTTAGCTTCTTTATATGATAAGTTGATGACATTCCACTTTACGTTTAATTATTATGATCATCAGATTTATGTGCTCGATATTTGTTTGTTAGAAATATAAAGAAATGATAAGATCAACCTGAGGATGGAATTCTACCCCAACTAGCTCCTGATTTCACAATATGTCGAATACTTAATGGCACTTGGCAGGTCGCATTGGAATATAATATATCTGAAACATGTCAGAAATAAGGATTTTTGAAAGCGAAAGTTGAAACAGTTAATTTTTTAGACTCAACTATAATAAAAAAATTATTCAAACTATTAAAGTCATTTTTTAATATTAGAATATTGTTACTGCGTCGAAGTAGTGCCCTCCATATAGTAGGATCTACTACATTGTATTTAGCTTTTTATGAAATATCGATAAATAATCTAGTGTATATAATATATGACAAATTTAAGAATGAAAGATAATTATACTAACATTATTGAATTACAGAATGAATTTTCTAAGAAGGTCATAACTCATGATTATATGAATAATAACATTCGTAATGTTTGTGGTATAGATGTATCTTATAAGGATTTAAATGCCTTTTGTTCTGCTGTGATAATTAATAAAAATACGTTAGAAATTATTGAAATTGTAAATAAAAAAAGTACTATCAGCTATCCATACATTCCAGGACTCTTTATGTTGAGAGAAGGAGAACTTTTGCTAAAAATTGTAAGATTATTGAAAAATTTATTTGATGTACTCTTAA
>DASUZI010000057.1:0-5116 GCA_036376955.1 Nitrososphaeraceae archaeon | reverse complement strand
AAAGTGGTAACATGATCTTTGAACCAGATGAGGGATCGAATATTCATGAGCACTAGATCTAGTAATATGATTGACACTACTGCTGATGATAATAAGAATAATAATATGAAATACGATGCTTCGGATGATACTCTCGTACCTGAAGGATCTATCGTAGAGGAAGTCAGTATGCTTCAATTGGGAGATTCCTTCTTTCCTACTGGAATGTATACCACATCGAGTGGTTTAGAAACATTGTTTTATGATAAACGAATCAAAACTAAGCAAGAAGTCATAGAGTTCATAAAAGTTTGTTTACAGTTTCAAATAGGACCTGCGGATTGTGCAGCTCTTTCAAATGCGTATGACTTTGCTAAACAAGAAAATATAACTAAAATAATAGAGATAGACCATATTCTATCCGCAATGAAATTAATAAAAGAGATTCGTGAGGCTTCAACAAGATCAGGCAGACAGCTTTTAAATTGTTTATCAAGCTTTTCAAATAATAATATAGTTGCTTCTTATTATCAATCTATAAAAAACAAAACTGCAAGTGGTATATATCCAGTTGCACTAGCACTAGCAGCAAATAGTTTAAATATCAAAAAAGAACGTGCATGTCTAATTTTATTATATGGGTTTACAGTTAGTATTACAGGTGCTGCCCTTAGACTTGGAATGTTACAACATATTGAAGGACAACAGGTTATTCACGAGCTAAAACCAATAATAACTATGGTTATCCGCAATAATATACAGCGACATTTCTCCCATTTATGGCAGTTCAGTCCAGGCATCGATCTTATTCAAATGAAACACGAAAAAATGGATTCAAAAATGTTTATTACATAAAATATCATTCATTACCTTGCGATGACATTTAAAAGAATTCCAAGAGTCGGTATTGGTGGCCCAGTAGGTTCAGGTAAGACAATGTTGATAGAACAATTTGTTCCGTTATTAAGTCAAATAGGTTATAGGACTGCTATTATTTCTAATGATGTAGTATCAAAAGAAGATGCTGATAGAATGAGAAGGAATTTGGCATCAGAAAGAGGGCTTATGCCTGAAAGCCTAGTAATTGGATTAGCTACAGGGGGATGTCCACATACTGCAGTGAGAGAAGATCCTTCAATGAATCTCTCAGTGGTTGAAGATATTGAATCAGCTCATAATCAAGAGTTGGATTTAATAATTATCGAAAGTGGTGGAGACAATATTACAACCACCTTCAGTCCTGCACTAGCCGATTATTTTATATATATTATTGATGTTGCTGGTGGTGATAAATATCCGCGAAAACGTGGTCTTGGCATAGAAAATTGTGATCTACTAGTAATTAATAAAATTGATCTAGCACAGCATGTAGGGGCAGACCTCAAGATAATGGAACGAGATGCCAAATTAATTAGAAAGGATAAACCTTTTGTTTTTGTAAACTGTAAAACTGGAGATGGAATTAAGGAGGTAGCAGATAATATTATAAAAGATGTTTTATTTGATATACCACCAAAAACTACAAAAAACTGAATAATTAAAGTGAAAGACTTGCAATATTTTATTCCAGACGATATTCCTCAAGAGGTATTGTATTATGAATCAGAGCTTAGTCAACTAGGTGTAGGAAAAGCAGGAAAATTAGGGGCTCTAATCTTACTTTTAGAAAAAAACCCCAAAGTAAATAAGACTGTTATCAAGGAACAATTTTCAAAAGTACCTTTATTTACTCAAAGAGCTTTGTATCTTGAGGAAAGTCTTCCATCTATGGCCTATCTCTATATCATCTCTCCATCTGGTGGAGTGCTACAAGGGGATAGATATAGAATTGATATTAAGTTAGCTCAAAACGCAATTGCCCATATAACTACTCAAGGGGCTACTCGGCTCTACAGGATGGATAAAAATTTTGCAACACAAATATTGAATATATCATTAGAAAGTAAGTGCTATCTTGAATATATTCCTGATCAAATAATACCATATAGAGACTCGCGATTCTATCAATCTGTGAATCTTCATGTACCTGATGATGCAACATTGATATATTCTGAAACTATAGTTCCTGGTCGTATGGCTATGGGTGAATATTTTGACTATGATGTATGTTATTTAAAGACTATAGCCAAAAGCCAATCGGGGATATTAAGGCTTGTTGACACAGCTTTATTAGAACCAAAAAAAAATCAATTAAAAAGATTAGGAATTCTCGAAGAATTTAATATGTTATCAAATATGTACTTGTTAATTCCATCTAAATATGTCAATATTCTAAACGAAAAAATCAGCGAAAACATGCAAAAATATGATAAAGCAATAGCACGATGTTCAATACTACCAAATGATTCTGGATTAGTGGTACGGATACTAGGTAACATGATTGACAATATAAAAGAAGTGATTCATAATATACTCAAAATCTGCAGGCACGAAATTCTTGGAGCTGGATTCAGCGGTATTCGGAAGAATTAGAATTTTTATTTATTTATACTAGAAATTTATATTTGTATATCTGTTAATTCTTATTTTGTTTATTTATCGTGATATTGTCCAGAATTCTATAATTTTCAATCTATGATTTAAATTTTCTTTATGAATCTCAGCATCTATTTTGGTATCAAAAACTTTATCACAATCAAGACACCATGATGTTTGTTTCCTTCTACTTTTATCTAATGCATTCAAACGATAATATAATGACCTGATGTTAAATAAATGATTAGATATTTAAAAGTTGAAAAACATCACTTTTTTTAATAAATCAAGGACATGTTTTTATTAAATTCCTATTAAATTATCTTCAATATTTAACAAAATTGCAAATTTTACATTTCGTTACAGATCATAACTTTGACTATATTATTGCTAAAGATAATTTTATTTATAGAAGAACAATTTGGTATTGTTGATATTAATATATTTATAATAATGAAGATATTGACATATTTATATTTGCAAAATCCATTTAAGAATCTAAAAAAGACTCCGAGTGAATCAAAAGCAGAAACAACACTCATGATGTTACCCTCGGATGCCAATCCCAAAGGAAATGTTTTTGGAGGTGTTATATTAAAGCATGTAGATCTTATAGCTGGTATAGTTGCAAAACGACATGCTAATCAATCCAATGTCGTTACTGCAAGTATTGATAGGATGACTTTTATTAGACCAATATTTATTGGCAATTCTTTAATTCTAGAAGCGAGATTAAATTACGTTAAACGCTCTTCGATGGAAATTGAAGTCAATATTTTTGCAGAAGATCTTGATTATAATTTAAGAGTTCATGCAGGAAGAGCATATGTTACTAGTGTTTCCATAGATAAATATGGGAAATCTATGGAAGTTCCCCAGCTTTTATTAGAAACAGAAGATGATAAGAAACGATTTAAAGAAGGAGAGGCACGAATGATCTCACGTCTGAAAGAAGCAGGAAAACTTTAAGTTTAATCCAATGATCTACTATTTTTGTGATTTTCTGGAAATAAATAAGTTTGAGGTAAGGTCAATAAATTATTTAAAATATAAAAGAATCTTACTTGTATTTTATAATTTTTTGAATTGATATAAATATGATTAAATAATATTGTATATACCATAAGAACATGAACAAAATTTTTTTAATAGGAATTATTGTCATATTTGGATCCATTCTTACGATGGCAGGAATAAATTTGTACGAACTCGCCTATGCTCAAGGCAATTCTAGTTTAACAGCAACACTCTCAGGAAAAGAAGTAGTACCACCGGTTAAAACAGGTGGAACAGGAATGGCAAATTTTGAAGTTACTGATAATTCCATATCATATCAAATAAATGTTTTAAATGCAGGAAAAATTACTTCTGTTGAGATTCACAAAGGTGCAGCTGGAACAAATGGTGAAGCCATTGCGATTGTCTTTAAGCCTAAAGATAATAGTGGAAATCTACTAGGTAATCTGCCAAAAATAGGTGATCTGCCAAAATTTTCAGATATTTCTTCAACAACACAAAAATCTAGCTCATTCTCTGCTAGTGGAAATATCAATGAGTCATCTTTGACTGGTCCTCTGAAAGGGAAAACAATTTCAGATCTAATATCAGCGTTGCAAAGTGGCGAAACATATGTAGTTGTTCATACTGAAGATCACCCAAAGGGTGAACTCAGAGGACAAATAACAGAAAATACAAGTTAAATAAAAGACCCAAAAAAGTCTACTAATAATTTTAGATAAAAGGTTCTAGAAAAACAAGAGTTCAATAGACATCTAAACATTATTTCTTTTTATAGGTTAATATGAAAAAATGGATAACTATATCAGTATTTTAACATAACCTTGTTCATCTATTGTTTTATTATAATTTTGCAATATCTTATCAGTTTTGTAAAAATATGACTGACTTGAATATTTCAGATCTATATGTAGAATAATACTTAAAAATGAATATTATATTTTTATGGTCTGCGGTATTTATATACTGAATCTAATTAGCGGTCTACCTAGTAGAAAATATTCAATTATACTGTAATCTTTATTCGCATCAAGAAAACTTTGAAGAGCAATAGATCTGTGCTATCACCAATCAGTATACATTTGCCAATTTGTTGTACTTTTGCTAAAAGATCAATAGATGAAACACTGTTAAATTTTTTATTATTCAAATAATTATGAAGATAAACAAACAGACGCGATGCAACTACCTTTTCTATATATTGAGTTCACCAGAGTTATTTGGAGATATTACAACAAAATTCTTACAACTGCTAGGTTCGCGAAGTATACCTTAACTTTCTAATGAATCCGATGTAGTTAGTTTTTGAAAATGGGTGTTAAAGGTTATTCTCTAACACCCACAAGGACGACATGCTCAAGAAGATGTAAGGTACATACTGACAAGAGAAGGTAGAATAAAAGACTGTTGATTTTTCATAGTTAAATATCGCTAGTATTCATACAACATTTAGTAGAATATAGTCTCCCCTTGTTCAAACCAAACATTCTATTCATATTAAAGACCATAAAAATATTAGATTATCTATACTACAATTAATTATGCATAAAATATTTGACCGAGTTATTGACGAAATGACGTAATATTTTGACAACTGTGATCTACTAACTGACGAATTTCTTTTTTTATACTTCAGAAGCATAAA
>DASUZI010000056.1:0-6246 GCA_036376955.1 Nitrososphaeraceae archaeon | reverse complement strand
ATAGATTAAAAAGAAATTTTATTTATTAATCATTATAGCCATACCAGTTGATTTATTTTTTTAATCAATTTTTTTGATCAATATTCACTGATCGAGCCATCATCGGTTGTGGTCTAGTTAATATCAGCTCTGGATTCATCTCCGTCATACAATGCATCACAATCACAAATATCGGTTCTCTATCTTCCTAGTAAAGGAGAGATATTTGGAATAATTTTTTGTTACCATATTTAATTTCTGTAAAATATATATTACCATACGAACCATGACTTAAAAACTGAGATATCTCTTGTAATTTAAATTATATCTAAAATGCTAATCGCAATAGATCTTGTTGATTCATAACTGACTTTAACAGATCGATCATGGCTTTAAGAATATCTTTGGCAGTAATTATACCAACTAATTTTCCTTTATTGTCTAATACTGGTAATCTTCTAATATTATGTTGCTGCATTAAATCACTGGCATCCTTTATTGAGGATTTTTGATTAATTGTTATTAGTGGGCGACTCATTAATTCTGAGGTTGGTGTATCTGTAGATAAGTTAGAAGAAAATGCTACTAACCGGGCAATATCTCTTTCAGTAATTATACCAATTGGTTTATCTATTTCTGCGTTCTCATTATTAGAAGTATCCATTAGTACGATTAGTCCTCCTATGTTATGTTGATACATAAACTTTGATGCTTCCCTTAAAGTCTGTTTTTCATTTACTGTTATCACATTTGGAGTCATAATAGTAGATACTGTAATATTCTTGAGACTGTCTGTTATATCCATCATAACTTTACAGTTCGTTAGCTTATATTTAGAGTCTTTTATCAATCATTTTTTATTTAATAACATCAAATCAAAATAAATTATATTAATGTAGAGAAAACATACTAAAATAATTAATATAGATCAACTAATATTAATCGATGATCTCGTGCTGGTGGTAAGAATACTGACTACAATAAAATTTTCAGTTTCACAAAACATAACTTATTTAATCTAAAAATTAATAATAAGTAAGAAGAGATAGACTCACTTGTTATTAAGAACCGTTTCAAATTTAGATGATTTAGATTACTATGGTAAAAAAGTATTGATGAGAGTAGATTTTAATGTTACCATTGGAAAAGACAATGAAATTAGTGAAGATTACCGAATAAGGATGACAATCCCGACTATTGAATATCTTACAAAAAGAGGTGCGAAATTGATACTGATATCTCACTTAGGAAGACCACCAAATAAAAAAGAAGAGAAAGAGTACAAAGAAGATGGTAAAATTCAACCATATTCTACATCATGTAAAGATATTGATATTATAAAGCAATTTTCATTGGCACCTGTAGCAAAACGATTATCTGAACTTATAGAGATGTATAATGTATCTTTTATTGACGATTGTATTGGTTCGGCTGTTCACAAAGAAATCGTTCAAATGAAAAAAGGTGATATAATTCTACTTGAAAATCTTCGATTCTATAGAGAAGAGGAACTAAATGATTATAATTTTTCAAAAGAACTAGCATCATTAGCAGATATTTATGTAAATGATGCTTTTAGTGTATCACATCGAAAACATGCATCTATCTATGGAGCACCAAGATTTTTTGATAAAAAACTAGCTGGATTAAATCTCCAGAAAGAATTAGAATATCTCTCAATGGTAAAAGACTATCCTCTAAAACCGTTTGTACTGGTGATAGGTGGATCAAAAATCAAAGACAAGATAGGTGCTTTAGGTAATTTACTTCCAAAGATAGATAAATTACTTGTTGGTGGGGCAATAGCATATACATTTTTAAATGCGAATGGAGTCAAAACTGGAGATTCGCCAATAGATTATGATCATTTACAATGGGTAAAAAAAGCACTATCTACATATCGCAATAAAATATTTCTTCCTATTGATAATATAGTTACATCACACTCTTTTTTGGAACTCAAAAAAGAAGAATCAAGTATAAAGGAAAAGAAGAAGGAAAGAAAAGAAGATAATGACCCTTCCAAATTTGATCTCCCGTTTTCGCTAGCACAATCTCCATCGTTATTATCACCATCACCTTCATCATATGTATCACTAAATAAAGGCGAAATACAAGATGGCTTAATAGGTGTAGATATAGGAATTGAAACAGTACAACAATATTCATCAATGATAAGTCAAAACAGAACTGGAATGATCGTGTGGATTGGACCAATGGGGTTATTTGAAATTGGGCTTTTTAGAAATGGAACTAATAACATTGCAAAGAGTATGGCTTTGGCTTTTTGGAGGGGATCAAAGACAATAATTGGAGGAGGAGATACTCTCGATGCATTAAAAAAGGCAGAGGTTTCAGAATTAGAAGTAACACATGTATCGACAGGTGGCGGAGCAACGCTTACGTTCTTAGCAGGTGATGAAATGCCTGGAATAGAAATATTAAATAAAATTAATTAATTGATTTGGTATTAATTAATTCATCAGTATAAAATCAACCATTATTGATTTTTTACCATATGTTATAATTATAGAGTGAATAATTTAGAATAACACGAATATATAATTGCAAAATACTAACATCGTAAATAACAACTCAAAATAAGCGGTAGTTAGAAACTATGATTCTCTTTTTAAATTTTAAAATAAAAAAATAAAAGGATCTTTACTTATATAATAAATATTGCAAATATCAAAAATCCTTGTTGGAGTAGACGGTTCTGAATATAGCGACAAGGCATTTGACTATGCAGTAAGTTTGATTCAGAACCATAAACAACAATTACTTATAGTGCATATAATTGAGAATTTCGGTAATATAGGATATTCTAATTTTAACCAGTTAAAACAAGATAGTCAGACAATCTTACAGAAATATAGAACCAATGCAGAAAGAAAGGGATTAAAATCTTCAATAAAAATTATAGAAGATCAAGGAAATAGTCCAGCTGAAAAAATTTTAGATATTGCAGAAACAGAAAAAGCAGATATAATAATAGTTGGCACTAAAGGGCGGAAACCATTAGAACAATTTCTACTAGGGAGTACTTCTTATAAGGTTGCACATTATTCAAAATGTACTGTAATAATAGTAAAATAAAAAATAATTAGGACAACTATCATTATCAATAAGAGATATAAACACATAAAAAATATATCGAACTCTAATTATAATTTATTGATAAATCATATTTTACTCTGACAATATTAAAAATATATTATTAAACTGTATTGTATAAAGTCTGTTAAAATTAATATATCAATATCATAATGATGCTTCCAAACCTCAGTATAAATAGAGGACAACTTAAAAAGATTGAGGATTATCTATGTCGTGTTTACTAATTAGAATGAATAGCCATTCATGAAAGAAGGTAATTGTTTTACATACATATTATCTCTAGTTATTCAAAGGTTAACAGAATATCTCCTAACTTTACAGATTGATCTTTAACAATTTTAATTTTTTTTATTGTGCCTTCCCTAGGTGATCTTATTTGATTTTGCATTTTCATTGCCTCTAACACGACAAGAATCTGACCATTATTAACCCAATCTCCTTCATTTACTAAAATCTTTATAATTTTTCCATACATAGGCGTCTTTATCTCATTTACTAATGAATATATTGAATCTTTTCTAGATACTAAATACAACATTCCATCTATAATCATCATAGAAGGGTCACCCTCTTCTGTAAAATCAATGTTAAAAGTATTTCCTTCAATTGTAATTTTATCACCACTTAGGCTTACGTCTATCATTTTTCCATTGAGTGTAATTATCTCACCTTTTACCTCAATGTCATAAATAGTATCGTTAACTTGTATTTTCGTATTACTATCCCCATACAGATCGATTTCTCTCAATCTCATATTTAGAAATCCAATCTAATCTATTTTTCAACCATTTGTCTTCATTATTTTTTTCATCAGTTTTTAAAAATTGAAGTTTCTTTGGTATCTCGGCAAAAATCGCTGCTGCAATCTCCCCTTTTTTCTCTGAAAAAGTTTTCATTTTGTCAATAAAAGAGGTATCATATTGTCCATCAATAAAATGTCTATCGTTCAATGCGGAGATATGGAATGGTATAGTTGATGGAATTCCGGAAATCCTAAATGCCAAGAGAGCATTCTTCATTTTTTCAACTGTTTCATTTCTATTTTTACCAAAGCATATTAATTTCGAAATCAGTGAATCATAAAAAATAGGTATTGAATACCCCGTATATAATGCAGTATCTACTCTGATATTTTCTCCTTTAGGAGGAATAAACTTTTTAACAATTCCTGGATAAGGAACAAAGCTTAAAGGATGTTCTGCATTTATTCTACACTCCATCGCATGTCCTTTAAAATTTATATCCTTTTGATTTAATAATAATCCATCACCGGTTGCTATTTGAATTTGTTGTTCTACTATATCAATTCCAGTAACTACTTCGGTAATTGGATGTTCTACTTGAATTCTAGCATTGACCTCCATAAAATAGAAATCACCATTTTTAAATAGGAATTCTACGGTTCCTGCATTATCATATTCCATTTGTTTGATTATATTTTTCGCAATTTCTGTTATTTGATTTCGTTTATCATCAGATAAAGCAGGAGAAGGTGTCTCCTCAATTAACTTTTGATGACGTCGTTGAATAGAACACTCTCTTTCTCCAAGATGTAAAATATTTGACTTATCTGATAGTATTTGTACTTCAATATGTCTAGGGTTTTCAATATATTTTTCAATATAAATCCTATTGGAACCAAAACTTAGTAAAGATTCATTTTTTGAGGACAAAAATGCTTGTTTTAACTCATCAATTGTTTTAACTATTCTTAATCCTCTTCCTCCTCCACCTTCTACTGCCTTTAATATTATTGGAAATCCTATATTTTCAGATAAAGCCAAAGCATTGTGTTCATTCGATACTTCTCCACCCTCAATCACTGGAGTTACCTTTGATGCTATTTTTTTTGCTTTTACTTTGTCTCCAGTCAAACCAATCGCGTCTATTGAAGGGCCTATAAAAATAATTCCTTCTTTTTTGCATATCTTTGCAAAAGTCTGATTCTCCGAAAGAAATCCATAGCCTGGATGAATTGCATTACAATCTAATTTTTTAGCAGCATCAATAATTTTTGCAATATTAAGATAACTCTCCTGTGGAAGCCGACCTCCTATATTGATCGCATCTTTACAATGCTTTATATGTAGAGCAGCTCGGTCTACATCAGAATAAATACCGCATGGTATCAAATTCAGTTTTTTGCAAGTTTGGGCTATTCTTATTGCAATCTCTCCCCTATTAGCTATTAGAATTTTTTGCAATATAGAATTATTTAGTATTAAACTTAAATCCGTTTAGATTATGATCAAGATTAAGGAAATGAGAAAATTGTTAGATAGTAATAATTACGCATAGTAATATTTAAGTAAAAAATTATTTTATTCTGCTCCTAATGGTAGAATTTTTTGACTTGATAATACAATGAGTGAATATTATGTTTATACTGATTGATTTGATTTAAGAGAGTCTGTATTGTCAAAAATGATGATTAAAATACATAATATTTAATTGCAAAAACGTTTTTTATTTATATACAATACTTATTTAACCGAGGATCTTAATTAATTCTCATGTCAAGTGATCAATTATTTTCAAAAATACTAGTTCCTATAGATGGATCAGAACCATCTTTTCATGCAGCTCATCTTGCAAGTAGTATTGCTAATAAATTTAATTCAGAAATTATTATTCTTTATGTTGTAGTTTCTCCTTCTAAATCTGAATATGCTAATCTGACAGGACTTGTAACACCTAAACAAATCGATAGGATTATTGAAAATGCAAAAGAAGAATCAAAAAATTGGTTTAAGAGAATAGAAGATATGTTGAAGGAGGAGAATACAAATATCAAAGTATCTACGAAAGTTATATTAACAGGAGTCGCTGTTTATGTCGAAATTATAGAATATGCTCAACAAGAAAATATTGATTTAATAGTCATAGGAACAAGAGGTAGATCAGGATTTAGAAAACTACTATTAGGGAGTACCGCTTCTGGTGTAGTCACGTATTCAAATTGTCCTGTTTTAGTTTCAAAATAAATTTTTGGATAATTATCCTAATTTTCTATCTGAATTGTAAATACTTTATAACACAGCGTTGCCTGGATAAACAATTTGAATATAAATAAATAATATCGAATATTTACCAAATTATTTAGTCCTAGATTTATAATTAAAGAAATATTTAGCTTTGCTATAAACC
>DASUZI010000055.1:0-2197 GCA_036376955.1 Nitrososphaeraceae archaeon | reverse complement strand
TATGATCTCTTGTACACCTTCCTTTAATTTCTCTTTTGCCACATCACCAATTTTGTCCATTATACTGCTTCCACTGTCTGTATTATTTTTACCTTGTTCTGCATTAGTTTGATTATCTGTTTGTGCAAGGGCTGACCCTGTTAATCCTCCAACTGCCATCCCAATTCCAAGAAGCATTATGATCATAGCATTGAAAGATATTGTTGTTTTCATTATGAGGTGATAATAAATAAATTATTTAAGAAGTTGATACGGAGATATTTATTATAAGCGGACATTATTTTCGATTCTGCATATCAATATATTTTAATGATTTTGAATTAGATTTATTGTATCTTGCTATAATGATAAGTTTATTGATAACTGGACCTGGACTTTTGTCAATAGAAAGAAATTTTCTTAAAAGAGAAATGTTCCCAAAATCACCTTAATATTCTACGACAACAACAAAGAAGAAGAAGGATGGATCACTAAAATGAATCCAACATTACAAATTAGTAAAATATTTGTCCTCTTATTTCACCTTCTGGATGATCACGGCTTTGAACATATACGTATGATTCACCAGATTCAATTAAATTAATTAATTCTCTGAATGACGCACCTTTTAAGGGACCTTCCATATCCTTTTCTTCTAATACTCCTTCAACTGATAAACCAGGTCCTTCTCTACAATGTCCTTCTTTTATTTTTTCATTACATAAAGATAATACAGTAGGACCATCTTGACCTGGTATGCCTAGGTGTATCTGAATTATCTCAACATCATCACCTTCTAAATAACTCATACCTTCCACAAATACTTGATATGATAATTCACCAAGATAAGGATCAATTGACAGATAAACTATACCATGTGAATCCAACTCGTAATCTCCTCTGTCCTGAGATACAATTTGGTATGGATCTAGGGGAGCAACAAAGTTAATTCCACCATAATAATAATTACTATTATCAAATGCATCAACATTTTGATCACTAAAATTATGTAGTCCAAATAAAATAAAAGATATCACAAGTACAGTTATTACGAAATTTTTTAAATTCAATAGTTATTAATTAAATCTAAAATATATCAGAAATTCGAAAGAGCATCTAGTTATATGGTCTAGGAATTAAGATACGTAATATTATAAAAGTATTAAAATAAATAAGTAAATTTAATTAAATAAAAAGATTTTTTGTTATTGAAAAATATTTAGATTCTATAGAGAAATAAATTAATCGTAAAAAAATCAAGATAGGAGTAGGAGCAGGAATGAACGCTTTGTATTGCAAAATCAATGACTTTATTCCTGTGAATTTTTTAACATGAATAAGTCGAAATTAAATCACAAGAATATAATTATAGGATCAATTTAAGCCAATGCGTGCTATAATCCATTTTTTAAATTTTAGTAGTTTTGAAATTATTGAATCGTACCTATTATCTATATTTTGTAGACCGTTTATACTATTAACCATGATTTGGTCTTTTAGGGAATTATTTATTTGGTTTGAAACACTTGGAACATGTTCTTTAAATTCTCCTTGTTTTTTAATGCGATCTATTCCTCTTTGTGTAATATGATATAATTTCCCTAGAGTATAATTATTAGGAGTGGGAGTACTCAAAGTTCCTTTTGGATATCCTGGAATAGCAGAAATAAATTCTTGGAGTTCTAACCTCTTAATTACAGTAGAAACGCGTTCATTACTCATTGGGAATTGGTCTTTTATCTCACTAACTCCAATTCCAGTGGATGATTCAATATTCTGATAAAAAAAATTCAAAACCTTTTCATATTCGGGGTCAATAGGACTCATTACAAATGTAAGATTGATTTAACATATTATTAAATTTAAGCAACATTACTATGAAATCGTAGATATAAAAAGAAACAAAATATGAAACATTTTTCAGCATTATTTTAAAGAATATAATTAGTTAATGAAAAACTTAATTGCCATTCCCTAATCTGCGATATAGAATTTCTTACTCTACTATTTTTCGCAGTCCAAATATATATTTTCATTATTTCCCTATTATGTGCAAGTCAGTACTAACTTTTGGACTATTAGCAAGTTCAATAGTAATGTTAATGATAATGCCATTTCTTAACCAGAACTATAGTTTTTTTAATGTAATGGCTCAAGAATATGACGACTATTATGGCCATAGTTATTATAGCCAATATCAAACAGATGATAAGAAATA
>DASUZI010000054.1:0-6088 GCA_036376955.1 Nitrososphaeraceae archaeon | reverse complement strand
TTAGAAATAGCAATAGCACAACATAGCTATTATAATAATTACTTTTTATAATAAGGTTGACAAATTAAAAAGATAGCTAAATAATCCTTTTGCAATTTCTTATTCTGAATGTGCAGATTCAGTGGAATTTTTTTTATATTCTGTATTTGTAAGCTCTCCTTCGATAACTTGATTTACGCCAATTACAACGGATGATGTTGATGGAAATTCTATCTCGTCTTCTGTAGGATTAGATAAGGCTATATCTGTTATTGTTGTTACATTTCCGTTAGGTATCAAATCAATGTGATAGAGACATTGCTCTCCTGGAGTTGATAATGCAGGTATATTTTCAAGGGTTGCTGCTGTCATGTTAGGTGCAGAACCAATTAATACTTGAATTGGAGAAATACTATTAGATCCACATGGAGCTTTTAAAGCAATATGTCCATTCACAATATGAGATGGTGAAGAATCATAAAGATGTAAAAAATCTGTTCCTGAAATGATTTTATCTTGTAATAGTATTGTTACTGAATCTCTTACCTGACTAGTTTTATCGTATTCGTTTACTCCTGATGAGTATTGGGCTTCGTTTGCATATTTCTCTTCTTCTTCCTCGTGAGTTTGATTAGCTACTTGAGAAAAAGATGGAATATTAACATAGAGCCCGGTTACAATCGATAAAATAAAAATTGTAATAATACCATATTTTTTTAAAATTAGCATCCATTTTTTTATATATTTTTTATTATTATACTTTGTAGTACATTCCTCGAATAGTCCTAGTAATCAATGAAATTATTTATTATGTTCATGTAACTCTAAACCTATTGTAGCAGGTGCTATTTTTTTATTATATTTATATCTCATTTTTTGTATATTCATATAACAGTCTGATATGATATTTTTCCATGAAATTTTCTCTCGATAAATGTAATTTATTTAACTTTTACGTCTGATGTTCAAAGGAATAAGTTAAAATCATCAATACAAAATGAAATTTAGTATTATGATATTGAAATAACTTTATAGTATTTTTAGATCAAAATTCTTGAATCTTACCCAGGTATGATCACGAAATTCTAATATTTGTAAAAATGACATGCAATGTAATTTTTGTAGAGGAATATCTATCAAGTCAAATAAGATGATTCTTAGGAGTCATTAACATTGAAACCTAAGTACTATGATTTTTCCGATAAAGCAATATAATCTATTAAAGTGAATATTTTTTAACAAACTTTTTAAATCTACGTTTTTTTATTGGATTTTAATACTATTTAGAAATAATTTGAAGTTAGTCAAGGTATACTCTTTAAATGAATAGTCCATATTTCCATCTAGATTTGTCCATATTGACTAAAAAAGATGTTAGCATATCTTCTAAAATCGTACAAATAACATCTCCTTTTTTTACTGAAGCATTTTTTGGAGACCCAGTTGCACCAGTTTTAGTAAGTTCATCCATTGTCCAAAATATTCTTAAATGCTGTGGTAAATTAGGGATAGTATCATCAGGTATGTTTTTTTTATCTACTAAATCTGGTCTAATCTTCATCATCGCTGACGTCTCAGCTTCTCCTCCATGCCCCAATCCATCCCATATATTAAAAGTATCTGGGGAAATTTTTCCAATTAATTCCCACCAAGATTCTAAACATGCTATAGTGATTTTAGGATATTTCTCTTTTGTATTTCTAGAGGCAATCTCTATAGGGGCTATATTTCCATCGTGACCATTAATAATTAAAATTTTATGTATCCCATTATTATATACACTATCCAGTAAATCCTCAATTATATTAACAAGAGTATTTGTACCTATACTCATAGTCATATAAAATTTTTTATGATGGCTACTTACACCATATGGTATTGGTGGAAAGATCAATAAATTTTTATTTTTTAAAGCTAGTCTTTTTGCCAATTCTAAAGGGAAAATAAAGTCTGATCCAAATGGTAAATGATCTCCATGATTTTCGCATGAACCAAAGATTAATAATGCAACTGTTTCGTCATTAACTTTTTTTTTGATTTGATTAGCATTCATATCTTCGATTAAGTTGAGGTCAATATCTTTCATATTCATTATAGATTTCTTAATCTATAATAACTATTCAGAATATTATTTTTAATGATGAGATATATTCTTAATTTTAATATAAATTTAATAAATTCATTAGATACAATAGTTGGAATGAATATAAAATACATTCTATATTGTATAATAATTCTCTTGGCTTTATTTACAATACCTTATTTTTTTATGCATCTATATGCAGAATTAGAAAATTCAACGAGCCCGTCCATATCTGATTTTGCTGATAATGAAGTAATTCATCAAAAAACGGTTTCATCTACTCCGGCTTCAGTTAGTGCTCCAGGATTGAAACCCCATGAAGTAGTCTTTGCCCTACCATTAAGAGAGGATGGCAAAATTTGGTCTGGTACTGTTACATTTACAGCTAGCAAACCAATAGAAGTGGAAATACTTCATAATTATAATCCTAAAGACATTTCAAATCTGCATGATGAACCCTACAATGCTGTGATAGGAGACAAAAGAATTGCAATTTCTCAGTTGAGAAATATTGTAGAATTACCCCTTACGATCAATAATTCTCAAATTAGTTCCGGTACATTTGATTTTGTTGGAAGTGCCCTTGTTTTTCACAAAACTGATTCTACTCCTTTTTCGATAACCTACTCTTTAGATGCCATTGCTAAAGATATCACTCCTTAAATTTTTTTTAATTTAATTCAAAAATGATAATTTAGGCTAATAGTCATATTTTGGTTATATAGATAATTCAGAAAACTATAGCAATTAGTTGTAATATATAGATTATTTTAAAAATAGTATTAAAAAGTAAATCTATAGAGACCATTCTGTAAACTGATCATCAAGAAATATACATAACTAAAAATTATAATTTAATATTGAATTATAATAAGTTAATTTTCAACAAGAGTATAGCGACGTTCTACAATAAAATAATACTATTAATTATAGCACTATCTTTGACGACTCTATTTACAATTAATTATAGCATTCAAGATTCTTTTGCAACAGATGATATTACCAATAAAACCCACACTCTTTCAGAGTTATTTAAAAATGTGGAAAAATCAGTAGTACAAATTTCTAGTGAAGATGAATCCACTGAGCTGTTAGGTAGTAGATTGGGATCTGGATTTGTTTATGACACAAAAGGGCATGTTATTACCAACAATCATGTAACCTCAGGCGGTAAAGATCTTCACATTACATTTTCTGACGGGACCATTTATACAGGTAAAGTAATAGGTTCAGACCCGCATAGTGATCTTGCCATTCTTTTAATCGATGATGTTCCAAAGGAAAAATTATTCCCATTAACACTTGGTAATTCATCTAACCTTATTGTTGGAGAAACTGTGGCTGCAGTTGGTAATCCTTTTGGTTTGTCTGGTTCACTTACAGAGGGTATCGTTAGCGGGCTAGGAAGATTGCTTCCATCCACACCAGAAAATCTTTTCGGAAGCGATACTACAGTAGCAACTTTTTCGATACCTGATATCATTCAAACTGATGCAGCTATAAACCCAGGCAATTCTGGAGGGCCTTTACTAAATCTTAATGGCGAAGTAATTGGAATTAATTCTGCAATTTTCTCCAATACCGGAGTTTATGCAGGGGTAGGATTTGCAATTCCATCCAACACATTAACAAAGGTAATACCAGAATTATTGAAAAATGGTTCTTATCCTCACCCTTGGCTCGGAATAACAGGAGTCGATGTCACACCTGATATTGCTAATAAGATGAATCTAACAGAAGCTCGTGGTTTTCTAGTTATTGATGTAAATTCCAATGGTCCAGCAGATAAAGCAGGAATACGAGGTGGAGATAAAATTGATACTATAGATGGAAGAGAAGTGGAGCTAGGTGGAGACATTATTTTAGCAATTGATGGAAACCCTGTTAGAAAAATAGATGACATACTCTCTTACCTAGAAAGGGAAAAATCAGTGGGAGATGCAATTTCATTATCTGTTATTAGAGACGGAGTTGTGGAAGAAAAAAATACGACATTGCAAGCACGACCAGATTCTCAAACTCTTATAAGTTCATCGCAACATCCTTCGCTTGGTATTACTGGAATCGACGTAACGCCTGATATTGCTAATATGATGAATCTAACAGAAGCTCATGGGTTTCTCGTAATTGATGTAAATGCAGATGGTCCCGCCGATAAAGCAGGAATTCGAGGTGGATATGTTGTTGAAATAATAAATAATACTCAATATAGACTAGGCGGAGATGTAATAGTTGGAATAGACAATCAAACTGTAAACTCAGTTTCTGATATAACTGATTATCTGAAAAATAAAAAAGAGGGAGATATTGTAAATCTAGAAATATTGAGAGATAACAAAATGACAAATGTTCCCGTTAATCTAAGGATCATTCAAATGCCATTAGATCAACAGGATGGAATTCCTCCATTTGATGATAATCCTAAAGATTTTGGAGACGGTCAAGGGAAATTTAATGAACAGTTAAAGAAAGAATGTCTACTGAATTTCAATGAAAGTATTTGTAATTTTCTGTTTAGATAGACAGAAAGATTACACTTCTTTTTTTTATGAATTGATGTAAAATTTTCTTATCTTTAGAGTGAGATAGTATGAGGGAAAGTTTAGTAATATTACTATCTATAACAGTATTACTATCTTTTTATTTTTTGACTTTATCAAATGTCTATGGTAATGGTATACGAAATAATTTTGGTATAGATTATCTACCTCCTCTCAATTTAGAAGATACTCCATTAAGTTTACATGTCGAATTTAAACCATCTATGACCAAATCAAATATAAATGAAAAAAAATCTTTGGTATTGGATTTAATAGATTTTGATAAAAATATAACATATGTGCCTAATCTCTATAACATTACTATCTTAAAAAATGAATTCAATAATGGGAAAGTTACGGAAAATATTTTTCTAACTGGATCATTCGTTTCGAAAAACGGAACTTTAATCCTCGAATTTGATTCGAATGAAACTAAGAATGTAAATAAGAATAATCATTATGGAATCGATGAAGGTACTGATGCGCAGGAGCACAACCAGCAGAAACAGGTAATTAGGGCAGATGAAAATGGAATAATACTTGTTGATAGACCGAAACTGGATAGTGGAATGTATAGGTTAAAAGTAAATGTTTCTTTGTCTGACCCAAATGATTTAAATAAGAATCTATATCTTAAATTTGATTCATATCTGAGTTTAGGTAATATACTGGACCTGGTAATAGGTAACCCTCATAAGAAAATAACCATCTTGTCATTCAATGATAAAATAGTGAATTATGATTATGATCAAGAGTCTAAAAAAATTTCATTTGAAATTCCATTTAAATACAACATGACAAGAATTGAAGAAGGTTTCATTTATATTCATATGGAAATAAAAATCCCAGATACTTTTAATGAATTATTTAATGCAAAAGAGTATTGGTCTACAATTAATAATATTGACCATGAGGAAATAAGCTCAGCATCTGTCTCAGTAGATAGATATTCCAATTCTTCAAATGTGATTATTCACTTTATTTTAGACAGTAACAGTCTTTTTAAATTAACAAAAGAACGAGAAAATGAGCAGACGAATGGAGGATCAGAAATGACACTTCGATTTTCTCTACAACCTAAAAATATAACTAAAATATTAACTGGATCAAGATTGTAGTGAAACCAATAGAATTAGATATATGGTATGATTGAAATAATGATTTTAACTAAGTAACAATTAATTTAGATAAAAATAAGCAGATATTACTTTAAGGGTAAAACATGTAGTCACAAATTTTATCCCATTCCAAAATTGAAATAAAAGAAAGATATTATTCTATTTTATATGGTTTACCATAGTGATCTTCATAATATCCACTTTCATATTGGTCTGAATATCCTTCATGTCTTTCTTGATTATATTGTATATCTGAATCATAGTCATTCGATGGTGGATAACCTTGTGCTGGCGGATAATCTTGTGCTGGCGGATAATCTTGTGCTGGCGGATAATCTTGTGCTGGCGGATAATCTTGTGCTGGCGGA
>DASUZI010000053.1:0-7203 GCA_036376955.1 Nitrososphaeraceae archaeon | reverse complement strand
ACAATATTTAAAGTAAAATAACACATCAAACAATTTAACAAATTTAAAAAAACACTGAAATTTTTGTTATTATCGTGATATATTATTATCCACAGATATATCCTTTTATCTTTTATTTACTATATAATTATAAAATGATAGGAAAATGTGAAAGTTGTGGCACATCAAACATAGAAGTTATACCTTCAAAAGAAAATGGAAAAGAAAAATTGTTATGCAATCAATGTAGACCTGCAGATGGAGCCTATGGTTATTGATCAATTATTATTAATCCAAAAATTATTATTTCATCAGTTCTACTTAATATTTTATTATACATAATGTATAGAATTAAATATAAAATATATCCAATATGTTTCCATCTATCGATTTTTGTAAATTAATAATGAAGTATTTGCTCTTTGTACATGAAATTGATTTATGCTTTGTTGTTTACAGATCCATTATGAAATTTACAAATTTGATTACTAGTTTGTATAAAATAAAGTCGGAAAAACATCTTTATGAGGTGTTTCATAACATTATAACCAATAGAATTAATATTTTTAGACAGCAAAAATTAATGTCATACAAAAGTGTACTACCATATGGCGTCATTTTGAAGACTAATTGGGTGTAAAAAGAAATGGAAATATCTTATACTGATCTTATAGGATTAGAAGCAATTACTGTTGATAATAAGAATTTAGGAAAGGTAATTACAATTGATGAAACAAAGCAAAATCATTATATTATAGCGTTAAAAAAAGGCCTATTAAAGGATGAAGAGTTTCGTATTCCTGCCAATTCAATAACCAATATATCAGTTAATGAATCAAAACTCACCATAAATTTAAAAGAAGATGAGTTGAAACATGGTTATGAACTTTCGAATCAGAGGGATCCTTCTTCCAATTTAATTAGTGGCAAAACAAATTCCTCTTTCTCAATACCGTTTCAAAAGGACAAAATAAAATACCAGTCTTTATCTTCTAATTTAGAAAAACCTTACCCAGAAAAATCAGATGAAATAGTAAAAGTAGATAAATACATTTGTGAAATGTGTCAACACCAATTTAAAGACATTTCCGAATTTGAGTTACATCGAAAGAATAAACATTCTGGTTCAATAGGGATTTAATAATTACTTTAATAATTATCCATTTAGTCAATTATTACGAGCATGACTCAATTTTTCAAACTTTTTGTTGAATGTATATCGGAATGGTCAAAAAAAGCAGAACAGTGTGACAGCAGTGAATGTCTTGAAGAGTGTAAAAAAGGATTACTGGAAAATCTTGATAAAATATTTCCATATTCAAAGGATATAGAATTTGAAGTAGATAAAGTGAACTATATCCTTTCATCAATGTTTTTTTTATCAAATCGGTTAGCTAAAGCTTCAATTGGTTTGGCCCAATTGGACAAATCGCTAGAAAATCTCAAACAAGTGGGTAACTTGAGCTTTGAAAATAGGGAAAATAATGAAACTTACAACAAATTTATCCATGATTTAAATGAAATACTGGAAAAGTATTTCTAAAATTCATGGACTACTCTTTGTCATACATACAAAAGCATTTCCAAACTATTGTAATATTCTAAAATAGCCATAACTAAAAACCATAAAATTAATCAAATAATAATTTTATCTATATTAACATATTACAATTATTAAATCAGTCTAAAACACTAAAATCTACTCCATAAGAATATCGTTCAATTGTTACAAAAAATTATTCTATTATTCTTCAAGTTACAGAGTATTTCTATTAGGATTTTAAATCTGAAATAAATTCTAGATTATACAAAATCTAAAGATCCAAAGTACTCCAATCTGATAAATCATAAAAATATATCTTAAATTCCATTTTATTTTTTTTCTCGACTGAGATACTAATGGAATCATTAGTTAGAATTTTTTCATCATGATCTACTAACTGAAGGATTGGTTGTAGTGTTGCAACTACTGGAAGAGCACCGTCTATGAATGACTTGTTTTTTAGTTTTGTAATAGCTGAACCTTTTATTCGAGGCAATTTTGAACTTGCTTTTATTTGAATATATAATAAAATTAAATCCTTTTTTGCCATTAGATCAGCTGGACCTCTACTACCTTTAGATAATTTGACCTCCCATCCTTTGGAGAGAAGATATAATGCTATAATGAATTCAGCGTCTCGTCCAAATTGACTAGGGGAATAGGATTTTTTATTCAGATATTAAATAAAACTGAACTATCATATTATAGTATCTTATAAAAATTTTTTACAGTACTTCTCATTGTTATTTTTTTCTAACGGTAGTATCTTTTTATATATTTGAAGGTTGTCTGCGACTCTGCAAAAAGTTTCTACTTATTGTTTAACTATAAGGTATCAAGGAACAAGGTTATACTGCTAATAATGATAATAATTTTTATTTATGGACACTAATAAAACAGTAATTTAGGAATTATTTACTACAAATAAAAAAAGTTTAAATTAATTTTTTAAATCAGAATTGTTTATCTCATAGTATCATGCTTCATTTTATCATATTCATCTTTGTAGCCATCTTTGTATTTATCTCCCATCTCTTTGCCCATCTTCTTATGATCATAATCTGGATACGTTACTTCATCTTGGTACAATATACTACCATTTCCAGGATCAACTAAAACTTTATATTTTTTCATATCTTCACCTATAATTTTCATTTTGTAAACTAGAAATCCATGTGCTTCTGTCAATTCTACTTCTTTCACTGTTGAGTTTGGTCCTACACTATTTTGTGCTGTGGTTATAGCATCAATTATATTAACAGTAACTTTAGATTTAAATGCATCAGCAATAGCTTTATCAACATCTATTGTTCCAGTCAGATTTGCTTTTCCTGGTGTTTGTGATGAGTCGTTAGTAGCAGGAGAAGGAGTAGTTGCAGACATGTTTTGTGCAGATATACTGGAGATTCCTGTTATTCCCATTGTTGCTATTACTCCAGCAAGTATCCCAAATATGATATTTTTAGATCTATTCTTATTGATGTCTTTTGTTGACATAAGATCCAATAATATGGATATTTTTTAAAGTTGGCTAAACATTGGCAGTTAACAATGTTAATTTATGTCTAAGAGTATTGATTTATTCCAAATCAAATTTTTTATCTATTTCTTCTTGTTGTTTTTTAAATTTATTGTATCTTTTTCCCCATGATGATAAAATAATATATTGTCGTATTCCTAAGATAATCCATATAATGGAAAGAATAAAAGTGATCAAGCGAATTTCTTTTTTATGTAAATTATTTTTAGGCTCGTCAGTTACTAATTTTAATTCATTTTGAGATAATTCGTCAATCCTATTGATTGTTTGTTTGTAATCTTCTGAGTTTAATAATAATTGCAACTCTTTTTGTTTATCTAAAGTTTCAAAGTTTTCTAATTGAATCATCTGATTTTTTAGTTTTTGTGATAGAAAATTAAATTCTTGTATGTTCATCAAAAGTTCCCCCCGATCAATTTTTGGATCATCAAAAGTATACATAAAAATAATTATAGTGGTTACTGGAAGTATCATCATAGAAAAGAACATGAATACAAAAACCTTTCTAGTCTTGTTTAACTCCTTCATAATTCTATCCATTATTTGAAAAATACTACTGCTAGGATTGTTACCGTCTCGATCATTATTTTGTCTACGGTTATCTGCATTCGACATTGATGGACTAACTCACCAAATCCTCTTAAATTCTTTAATTAACAATGTTATTCATCTTTTTCCTTTTTATTTCTTGGAAACATTTCTTCATATGGATCGAGGACCATTTTACAAAAATCCTTGCCTTTTTCTGTTATTTTATAATTTACGATGATTTTACTTCCCCATAAAATTTCATCTCTCTCAATTAACTTTTTTTCTGACATTTCATCGATAATTTTCTTATGTTTTGCTAAATTCAAGCCACAATAACTAAGAAGTTTAGTCTGATTGAGTTCACCATACTCTGCTAGAATAACCAGGATATCCTTTCTGATAAATGTCTTGTCTCTGTACTCGTGGACCAGTTTTGTTCCCTCTAAACGGATTCAGGTTTGTATAAGTGAATTTTATTTATCAAAACTAAACAATCTAGTAATAAATTCAGTGATATATTATATTTATTACATATCTGTCTGTAAAAATATGTTCATACGAATAGATTTTGAATTTTGTAGTAAGTATTTAATCATTACCTTAACCTAAAAAGATAGAAGCATTAAAAATTGTAAAGTATGTAAATAAAAATTGTTGGGATTGCCTAAATAACTAAGGCTTCCTAGCTTTTATCAATACAAGAACCGCAACAGCACCCATCATTCCTCCCAGAATTAAGAGTACTTGTATGGGGAACCCACCAGTTGCCGCAGCTGTTCCTGATGGGCCTGAGGGACTAACAACAGCGATCTCTGCATTATTTATTTTTTTAATTTGTGCAAATCCTCCTATTTGTATCTGCGCGCTGGGTGGGGGATCAGATGATTTTATGCTAACCTTTGAACCATCAATGGTAGTAGATGTCGAACTTTCTTTAGCAGCATGTGTTCCTTCCCTGAAACTACTTTCTCCAAGCGAGAACACTGATACTACTTTAGATTCACCCTCTTCAGCATACCCCGATCCTGCTGCAGATGCTTGACTCCCAGTTGGATCAAAGAGGAAATGCCATCTGTCCATTGGGAAACCAATTTCTTCATAGTCTAAGAGAGGAGTGTCAAAGATATTCTTACTTTCTTCCACGGATTCTAGCTTTTGGGCTACTTCTGGATAGAGGGCTTTAACTGGACCTATCGGGTAATTGACATCAAATTCGCCATATTTAGGGACTGTTACAGTTAAAGGTCCTTGTACTACAACACCTCTCCAATCGAGATCAACTACTTTATTAGTGGTATTAGAAGGAAGTACATAATCTGTAATATGTGGAGCAAATTTTATCTTGTACGATATTTGAGCTCTATCTTCATCCCCTCTTATTTGTGCGGTATAATCTAATTTTGAATTATTAAGCTGGATAGGACTTTTTTTCTCTTTTAAAATAGCTTCGTTAACAGTTTTTTGTAATTCCTCCATACCTGGAGTAGTAGAATTTAAGGTAAACGTTATTCTCTCATTTGTTCCATTAAATATCTTGGCTAATTCACTTCCAGGTTCATATTGTAAAGTTACAAACCTGATGCTAGTAAAGATGGGATCAGCAACATCTCGTTCGGGTAAAAGAAATACTTCCATCTGTGAGGCAAATGATTGAGAAATAGCAGTAGGAATCAAAATCAACCCCATTATCCAACAGGATATAACGACCCTTCCGTTCACATTTGACACATGATTTTTGTCGAATATAACCTTATTGTTATTTTTCTTGTATTTTAATCAAAGTAAATCTCATTAATACTTAAAAAATTATAATATTAATCGAAAATTTTACATTATCTCTATTCTCTAAAAAATTATTTGATAACAGTCATAGCAGGTGGGACAGGATCCATAAAAATTATTCGTGGACTAGCCAGTTGTACTACTAACTTATCAATTATTTCAAATATTGGTGACAATTTTTGGTTTAATGGGTTGTATATATGTCCAGATATCGACACCTGCATTTATGGATTAGCAGGGATACTTGACAAAGAACGGGGATGGGGAATTAAAAATGACACTTTTCGCTATCTTGATTGTATGAAATTATTAGGATTGGATCACTGGTTTAAAATTGGTGACATGGATTTTGTTACTCATTTTATAAGGACAAAAATGCTTTCAAAAGGTTTCTCTTTATCAAAAATAATAAAATGGATTGCACTTGACCACTACCATATAAAAAATAATATAATTCCAGTGTCTGATACTCATGTAGAAACAAGAATAGTTACTGATAAGGGAGATATGAATATTCAAGAGTTTTGGGTAAAAAATAAAGCAAAGCCAAGAGTATTAGATGTTTATTACAAGAATATCGAAAAAGCAAAATGCAATAAAGATGCATTAAAAATCATCCGATCATCTGATATCATTATTTTTGCTCCAGCTAATCCTATTTCAAGTATTTCACCAATACTCTCCCTGCCTCAAATCAAGGCAGAACTGATTAAGCAAAGAGGTAAAATAGTTGCAATATCTCCAATTATAGGAAATAAAGCAATAAGCGGACCAGCTGTAAAATACCTTCAAGCTAAAGGGATAGACTCTTCAGTTTTAGGGATTGCAAACTTTTATTCCCAATTAGCTTCTAAATTAGTTATAGATAAATCAGATTCTAATTTTTCCAAAGATATAATGAAATTGGATGTTTCTAGTTTTGAAACCAATATTATGATGAATAATACTAAGGAAGAAACTAGATTGGCAAGCTTCATTTTAAAGGTAATGAATTATCAATGAAAATAGCTGCTGTCATTCCGATGAAAAAACTTCACTTAGCAAAATCCAGATTATCAAATATTTTATCACCTCAACAACGAAAAAATCTTGCAATGTATCTTTTTGATGCTACAATAAAAGAGCTAAAAGAATCAAATTTCATCTCTGAAATCATAATAGTTTCCAGTGATAAAGCAGTTAAAAAATACTCATATCTAAATGATCTAAAATTTATTCAGGACCATGATGAAGGTGTTAATCATGCAGTTATCTTAGCAGATCGGTATTGTATTAATAATGATATAAACGCTAACGTTGTAATTCCACAAGACCTACCATTTATTTCAGCCAAAGAAATAGATGGAATTTGTATTATATCAAATAAATACGATAAATGTATCATTATATGCCCTTCTAAACGATTTGATGGTACTAATGTATTATTCCGAAAACCCCCCGATGTAATTAAGACGTTTTATGATGATAATAGTTACATGAACCATTTAAAAGAAGCTCATAAATTTCAAATTCCTATTGAATCTTTAGATAACGTTAACCTCAGATTTGACATCGATACTAAAGAGGATTTACTAGAATTATTACCCATAGAGAACTGGAATTTTGTTTTTAAAGATTTTGGTATAAACTGATTTAGCAACCAATTTTTTTTCCTACTATTTTGTCTAATTTCCGATATTATTTTTCACTTTTTACATTAATGAATTACAATTATAATGGGAAATGGTAACGATAAAGGTAATTTTTTACTTTATTTCAAGTTAACTATATTAAGTCTATACTCCAACTCCAAAGCATGAAAGCAGCTGTTTTTAGGGAATATAATAAA
>DASUZI010000052.1:0-2664 GCA_036376955.1 Nitrososphaeraceae archaeon | reverse complement strand
ATTTATTATAAACTGTTTGATAAAAATATTTACTTTAACAAAAATGTAAAAATGATTATTGTTTGTCAGCAAGAGATTGTTTTTTACCTGTTAATGCATCAGCATTCTTTGGATCTATAGCTAGCACTTTATCATAATAGATAATAGCCTCAGGATATTTTCCTAACCCACCAAAGGCATTAGCCTTTTGAGTTAAGGCAATAATATTTTTTGGATCCATAGATAACACCTTGTCAAAGTAAGTTATAGACTCGTTAAATTTACCTAAACTATTAAGTGACATACCTTTGCTATTAAGAGAGGTAACTTCATCTACTGTTGTATTTAAAGAAGTAGTAGTAGTAATAGCTGTTGTTAATTGTATTGGAGATATTCCTACCATAGATAGCATAATTATAGAACAATAAAGTATTGCTCCTAATACAAAAACAAATATTGATAATTGTATTCTTTTTAAAGGATCTTTATGACTTTTTATCATAACAGCATTGTTGAGAAAAGTATAATATTAATAGTTTTATTAAACGCACAAACCATATATGGCTGACTCAACTATATCAGTTAGATTATATTTCAATAAAAAATATGACAACTAGTTTCAATATATATTGTAATAAAAACTCAAAGTCCCAGTAACATTTAATTTATAATATTGTGTTACAGAAGATTGAAATAATGAGAACTCGAATCACTCCGAGCCTGTATACTAGTAGGATTCAATAACATCTTTGAAGATATACCTTGAAGAAGATACAAATAAGATTCAATATCGTGGTTTAAAAAGATCTAATCATAAGATAATAACTGGAATTAAAATTTAATTATAAAAGGGAAACATTTTAGAAGATTTATATCCCATCTCGCTTATTTTATTATTTAGATAATTTTCTATCTGATAGTTCATTGTAACCCGTAAGGTCCACTTCAACAAATATAGTTTCATTTTTCTTTGCAGCTGCAATCCAATTCTTTAATTCTTGTTCCCAATCTATTCTATTCTTGTCAATTAATTGATCAAAAGCATCAACAAATCTTGTATAAATTTCGTCTGCTTTAGTCATTGCTCTAAAATTCTCATCTTCTTTTAATCCAATAGCAAATTCATTTTTCTCCTTATTTGTATATATACATATCAATGATTTCTCACTCATTAATATTATTATCATCATCATACTTCCATTTTTCTTTTTCTGCATCAAAATTCTTTTTGATAAATGTGTCATATTGATTTCAATTTCATAAACTTTAATATTATATTACCAAACTCTGACACAATTAGAATTCGAAACCCTGTAAGCTTTGGATTTTAGTTATAAAACCGATTTAGTTAATTGGAGCAAAAAGATGACGTTGATAGATTTTTTTAAATACCATTTGGAACCTATGTTTTGAAGTTAATAAAGACAATACTAAATCCTTTTATCAAATGCAGAATATATTATAAAAATGAATCATAATGGGCTCAGTAAGGTAACTTAATTAATTTTGATTAACCATTATTTATTATAACAATTAATTTATAAAATTTATAAACTGGCGAATTTATATAATATTTTTCTTATATAAGAACAATGAAAGCTGCATTTGTACCTTCATTTAATAGTCAATGGGAGATAAGAGAAACTCCAACTCCAAAACCATCACCCAATCAAGTTCTAATAAAAATTCATGCTAGTGGATTATGTTATAGTGATGTACATATTACAAATGGAGAATTGCCTTTTCCTATTAATTTTCCATGTATCCTTGGCCATGAGCCAGTAGGAGAGATTGTAGAAGTTGGAGAAAGTGTCACTACAAGAAATAAAGGAGATCGTGTTGGTGTGCCCTATTTGCAAAAGACGTGTAGTCGATGTGAATGGTGTCAGCGAGGAAAAAGACTATTTTGTGAACAACAACAAGGAACGGGTGTCCATTTACATGGAGGACATGCTGAATATATGTTAGCTTTTGAAGATGCAACAATGTTATTACCGAATGAAATATCATACGAACAAGCTGCACCAATATTTTGTGCTGGATATACTGTATATAGTGGATTAAGAGCAGCGAATCCTAAATCCCAGGAGCGTATTGCAATAGTTGGAATAGGAGGAGGATTAGGACATTTAGGTATTCAATATTCAAAAGCCCCAGGTTTTCATACAATTGCTGTTACACATTCAAAAGATAAAGAAGAATTAGCATATAAGCTTGGAGCAGATCAAGTAGTAAGTAATGGTAAAGATCTCAAGTTAAATGGAGGAGCTGATGTAATTCTTGTTACTAGTAATTCTTACAAGCCTGCAATTGAAGCTTTTCAAGGTCTCCGACCTGAAGGTCGTTGGATATTGATGGGCATGTCAAATGAGAAATTAACAATAGATCCACTTTCTCTGTTCTTAAACCGTTATCAAATTATAGGTTCTCAACAAAATAGTCCAGAATATCTTTATGAAGCATTAGATTTTTTAGCAAAAGGCAAGATCAAAGTAATGACTGAAACTTTTTCTTTGGATAACATACATGAAGCATACGATAAAGTGGCAAATGGAAAAGTCCGTTTTCGTGCAGTAATACATAATAAATAATAATTATAATGACAGGTCCTGTAAACTTAACGGTTGATTTTTCTACCTGTAACCGTCGGGACATATCACATTATTAGTTCTCTGATACCAAAAG
>DASUZI010000051.1:0-2313 GCA_036376955.1 Nitrososphaeraceae archaeon | reverse complement strand
CCAACTTCCATACTATGAGTATTCAGAATATCCATAAAGTACTTCGATTTAGGAAAATTAGACAAAAAAAGTACCTATATCAAATATTTGAAAATTATGCATTAGAATACTCCGATTTACTAAGCAGCTTTAAATTCAGTTCTTTCATGTGGTTCCAATTTTTCCCATAATAGACCAAATACTATTCCCAAAACAATCCAAAATAAAGTCGTTGTCAATATACTCATTATTCTAAATCCATTTACCAAGTCCATAGGAGCTGTTATTTTATCAGGATTTGGAGGAATTGCTATGAAAGCTCCTGTCATTACTACTGCATAAATAACTGATATCATCAAAAATTTTAATGAAGATTTCGCTTTCCATTTCGAGTAAATTATGGTGAGTCCTAATGCAGTAAAACCAGATATTAAAATAAATGAAATAAATAATGATTCTCTGTAGTTTATTGTATCAGGGTCACCTACAGTAGGAGGGTTTGCTGGATATTTGATTGCTGGAATCATGAAAACAACTAACCATATGACTCCTGCTAATACAATAGCTTTTTTTATGTTGGAACCAGGAACGATTCTTCTACCAAATACAAATACTATTCCTAATAAAGCTCCATATGACATTCCCAATACAGTACCAGCTACAATTTCTCCTCCTTTTTGCCAGAATCTGTAACTAAGATGTTCTATTGGATCTACCTGTTCACCCTCACTAATTGCGTTCTTGACTTCTATTCCAATAGCTTTGTCCAAATATGGTTCTACTAATGCGAGGTTTACGACTCCTAGTATTGTTCCAGCAATAGCACCTGATAACAAAGCGACAACAAGAAAACTCAAACTATCCATAAAATATCACCATAAATAATTAGAATTTCTTTTTTCAATGACATGGAAATCCTGCCGCATGTCTCATATCATGGGAGAATTCATGGATCCAAAGATCGTTATATGCTTGTTCTCCTTGAACAAGACTAAAGAGTTGACCTTGATCATATCCTACAACAAACAAACCAAACAATAAAACAAATATTAATAATCCTATAGCAGATTTAGGTATTTTAGTCTCAGCAATTTGTATTTGGTTTCGAAATGACATTATTATTTCTGACTTAAGGAAATTTATATCTTATAAACCTATTGTCCAAACTATCCAACTGTGGCCTATTAAGTATAAATACATTTACATATTACCATGACTAACAATGAATATAAGAAATAACAGATATGCATACATATGTTAAACTTTTAGAAAAAGTTTCACATCAATATTCTCAATCAAGACAGCTCTCATTTGGTATTGGACATATTTTTAAAGCTTTACAGCTTGCAAAATTTAATGGCCATATTAGTAGAGATTTGCTTGAAAATAAATTATCGTTAGGAGGAGGATCTATCAAGACATTAGTTAAACATTTAAAGACTACAGGCATGATAAAGACAAGTAACGCAGGTACAATTTTAACTGAGAAAGGGGAAAAATTAATTTCACAAATATTATTACAAATCCCAAAAGAAACTGTACTTCCAGAAAGCTCCATAACAGTTGGTAAATTTAATTATGTAGTTTTAGTAAAAGATATTGCTAATTCAATTCATTCTGGAATAGAGCAAAGAGACATAGCTATTAAATCTGGTGCTGCTGGTGCTACAACATTAATATTTAAAGAAAACAAGTTCTTAATTCCAGGAACTAATTATAACGCACTAGAAAATGAATTAAATATACACAATATACTAGTTGAAAATCTGCAACCTGAAAATAATGATGTAATCATAATTGGAAGTGATAATGTTAGTAAACAAAATGCGGAATTAGCAGCAAAACATGCTGCACTATTTACTATTAGAAATCATCTTAAACATTAAGTTTTAATATTTTCCTGGATCAAGCAATTATCTTAATAATTGCATTAGATCTATCTATGGTACTACATCTGATTCAATTCCTCTATACCCGAATTAATTCAATTTGATATTTCTTTAATGTTAAATCAGCAATGAAATAAGTTTGAGCAAACGATATTATGTTAAATTTTATTTTATGATATGTTATCTCTGAAAAAAATATATTTTTTTATAAAAATTACAAATAAAAAAAATAAAGTTAAAAGAATAGAATTTCATAATAATATTATATGAATATACATAGATAGATGTTCCCTATAAAAAGATTAGAAAAAATACATGAGGAACTCTATCTTTATTATTTACAAGTTATTACTTATCCAAAAAAACAGGATCCAAATTACCAAGATATCGCAACTAACTTGTCAAATAATATGGCAGCACTAGAAGATATTATTGAAGGAATAAG
>DASUZI010000050.1:0-4468 GCA_036376955.1 Nitrososphaeraceae archaeon | reverse complement strand
TAGCTTCTAAATAGTTTGTTTGTGATTACTTATTGGCAATATGGCTAAGCAACAATTATTAAATCAAGAATCACCTGTTTCTGAAGTTCTAAATAGATATAAAAAGGAATTAACAAAGAACATAGAGCGACAAATCCCAGTTCCCGCTTCTAGTATTATTAGTGAAGAGTCAAAACAAGAAGCATCCATTTCTCAAATAATACGGACGTATGGAAAATATTATAAGCAGATTAGAGAGAGGTATACCGACGAACAGGCAGGAAGATGTGTTATGGGTCTCATCATGTCTTATTATGGTTGGGATGGCAAATGTATCACTAATGCTGAAAGAAAATTATATGCTGCATTAGTCGCATTGCGACGCGCCGGTATAAACAAAGAATTATTGATTGAGTTGAATGATTCTGGTGCGTCATTCAACGATATAGCTGATTACTTGGACAAAAATTTGGGATTGACAAGTAGCAACAAGTAATCGTCGAACTTATCAAATGGCGGACTTGAATTAGATTGAATTTCGATACGATTCCTCTAAATCTAAAATTCTAGATAATGCTAAATATATTCGATTACAATATACAATATGACAGATTCAATCGTCTGTCGAAGGGAGCGTGCAAATCTTGCCCAGTCCACCAATCACTAATCAAAAGGTTTCGCTATCTTTTTAGAAGGAAAAACATTATTTGTTACCAAATTTTTTGTTTCAAAAGTTAAAAAAGTCAATGATGTCGACAATTTTGTCAACAATAATATGCTGATATAGCAGAGAAGTGACTTTCAGCTGTATTACATACAATCTTCATAGGATGCTAAATTTAATTATTATTAAATGGATTCTACAGAACCAGTAAAAAAGTTATTATTCCAATATAAGAGATTACAAGGTACAAATTTTTATTGACTAATCAGTCTCTAATAATATTTAATAAATGAGTAAAAAGATGAAGCTCTATACCTCCCAAGTTTGAAGGTAAATTGTTTTGTAAAAAATAAATTTTTTCCTGACTACATTATTTTGTAATATTTGTGTCAGATGTTTTACATACATCTGGTCTTTTGTAGGTGGTAAACAACATGGAGTTTCATGATGATTTATCCACAATTTATTGAAGATAAAGATTCAAACCTCTTGGCTGCACTTTCTAATGAAAGGGAATCTATTTGCCTTAAATTTCTTTAAAGCATCAATTCCTCTATATATATTCTAGCCCACCAATTTTTCAAACAAGTCGTTAAAACACTCATCTTTTCTTTTCTGATTTTTCAGCTTATTGTATAGATCGTCTTTGATAGTGAAAGTTTTCACCATCCAATCTATAATCATTGAAACAGTATGCCACAATATTTTTCGTCATATACATTATAAAAATAATAAAATATCGAACTATAGCTCTGATTAAAACTGATATAAAGTGAGATAGCTTATCTTTGAGAGTTTAATTATCATTTATTTTATCCTCTATCTGGGCACCTAGAATATATGATTTTGGTTTTATTTAGAACCAGCACAGTTCTGTGCTTGGTAATAATAGCCTTAAATTAAATAGTAGTTCTAATAATTTAATTCTATGACATTACCCAAAGGTTGGAAAAAAGAACAACCAACTACTAAAAAAGAAATTTCTGGCGAACAGAAAGAACAAAGTACCTCAAAGATTGAACAAACAAGCTCAACAATAACTATTGAAGACAAAATAATTATTCAAGAATTAATTGCTCAAAATAACATTGCTCTTGATAATAAAAATATAGATGAGTGGACTAACACTTGGACAGACGATGGAGTATGGAGCACACCTTTTGGTGAGGCAAAAGGGAAAACAGAACTTAAAAATATGATTAACCAAGTTACTAGCGAATTTGCTAGTGGTAAGAGACATCTTTCAACAAACATTATAATCGAAGATGCTCCTAATAATTTGGCTAGCGCCAAGTCCTATCTAATCGTGACAGAAGCAAAAAAAACTCCTGAAGTAGTGGCATCTGGGACTTACATTGATACTTTAAAGAAGGATGCTAATAGTAAATGGAAATTTGTACAACGTAGATTAGAAATTGACCTCGTAACTGATTCAGATTAATATAAAGAGTCTGTTCACTCTTTTATTTTGATATTTAATGAACGATTTTAAATAAATAGTATTTTTTATATGTAATGATAGTAAAAATGATATCATGACAACTACTGAAATATATTATTCTTATTCAATTACAATATTTATGTTATAAATATAGAAATTTTTATTATGTATGTTAATTTTCTTTAAATCTCTTCTCGCATGTGATACAAATACCTAATTAAATTCCTTTATCTGTATCCAATACTTTTTATCAATACTTTGAGAGTATATACCAATTGAAAACCATTTATTATGTAGGTATAGGCTTGTCGATAATTATACTAGTAGGTTTATTTTTTATTTTAAATGAACACAATAAAAAACCATATTCATTAGAAATTGATGCTATCAAAGATAGCACAGATATTTCAGGTACTATGTATAGAGTTAAAGTAACCAATACAGGAACAAACCCTCTTACCGGAATAAATGTTACCTTGGGAAAAGGAGATATTCAAAATATGGATATACTTGAAGCAGGCCAATCATTTTTCTTTTATCCTAAACCAGAGACTAATATAAGTATAGTAAAAGTTACTACTACCGAAGGAATAGAAAAAGAGAGTGATTACCGCTCTCCGTTCAAAGGAATAGGACTACCTGGAAGTGGAAGATAATAACAAAAAAATTCTGATAAGATCAAATCTGCCTGACATATCATTCAACCTATAAAAATTTAGAATCATATCTTTAGGTTAAAAGCATTTACGAGTCAGAATATAATAAATGTTCCCATAAAATGTAGAAAATTTAAGAAAATAAAAAACCTTATTGCAATACTAAGCCTGATAGTATATTTGGCTAGTATTTATTATTTTAAATATTGTTCTATTAAATCGTTGCGTGTTGAAAAAAATTTAACATACCGTTACCAACTCTATACTCTCATTTCTTTAGTACTTAGTCCTATTACTAATAAAATTATCAAAATTATTATTTATTTTTAATCCTACTCGGTAATAATTCTTCAATTGCATTATACATTTTAAGATAGTGTAATCCTTTTTCTGTAGTTTTGAATATTTGAGCCCCATCTATATATTCTAGCAAATTATTTTCTATCAAGATAGTCAGATATTCTTTTAATTGATTATAACCCAAATAAGCTTTATACATTATTTTTGTTTTGGTGGTTCCTCCATTTGCAGCATCCAATATCATTGCTACTATTTCAGTACTGCTTCTATATTTCATATTTATTAAATATACAATAACATATATTAATATTCTTGTTAAGTAATAAAGTAGTAGAAGTTTAGCTTTAAGGACAAACAAAATTATTTCGTTTTTCCTAAAAGCCCTCATCAATACAGTAATTAGAATATAACAGCGAGTAAATCCAATATAACATTATATCATATTATAATACCTATTAATAATACATAAAATTATTCTATATTATTAATTTTAATTGCTTTAAATTATTTCTTATGACAACAATCACAATGGAAATGGAAAATACAAAAATTGAGACATTTGAAGACGAAAAAGTAAATGATAGAATAATGCAGGAGAAAGTAATATTGATAAAGTGATTGTAGACCTTTAAATATACTAGTACAGAATATGAAGCAAAATAACTAAAGAAAGAGTAATTGTTTGATTGATGGTAGTGATACAATCATCGACATCAACAGAAGTAGCAACAATATTTATTCCAACTATAGTTATTTTTTTTCCAGTAACTATATGAGCATTTCCACAAGCAACAAATATGAACGAATCAATAAATAATTCTGATATTTTACCTAATCACCCGACACACAAAATATGACTCAACCATCAAATCAAACTGATGAACAGGTTCGACAAGATGCCTATCAAACTAATGAAACAAGTAAAGTAAATACCAATGATACCGGCTATAAGAGTAATGATATAACAAAGAATATAAGAAAAAACCTCACCTAAGTTGCAAAAAACTCGGTGAAGTTATTAGTAAAAAACTCACTTTTATCAAAATAACCTAGTAAATATGTTATTACTAATGGTCATATAATATTATAGAGAATTTTAAAATTCAGATTATGATTTACTCATTTTAGACTTCTAAAGTAAATAATATTTTAAAAAATAATAAATTAATTCTGTCTCCTAACTTTTAATATTCTAGTCTTTCTTTACCAGCAGCTTTTTGAATTTTTTCATACTTGTTATCATTCTCTGATGTTACTGTCTTTCCTTTTCCTTCATCTATTCTTGTTTTTTCGTCTTCCCCAATTTTGTTAACTATTACTTCTAGATTTTTTCTAATTTTAATTTCCAATTTTGGTGGTGTATTTGTCCATTCCTTTAACCATTCTCTTATCAAATTTAGGTTAACTTCTGCGTTTCTTCTGACAAAG
>DASUZI010000049.1:0-2894 GCA_036376955.1 Nitrososphaeraceae archaeon | reverse complement strand
GATTTTAACGTAGTAGTTTGTCCTGGAGAAAATTGAGGTCTACCATTTAACGGAATATCCTCATAGGATAAAATACCATGACCTAATAATTCATCATCTCCTAATAGATCATATTCGATTTTTGAAGTTGTCGCAGTTTTTTCAGAAGGATTAGAAACATCAAATGACAACAGAAGTTCTATATTATTAGTATTATTTGAAAGGTTAGTAACATTTACAGAAGTGAGTTCAAAGTCAATTGCATTAACATCTGGAGCATTAACAAAATATTGAATTCTAGGAAGAAGAATAATTGTAATTACTAAAACACCTATTACTCCAAATAGAACAATTCTTCTTTTACTAAGGAACATATATTACAAATAAAGTTTAAAAAAAGAATTAAAATGTTTCTTAATTGTAACGATCATATGGCACTATAAAAGATACATTAAAGTGATTTATATGTTTTAGACTAACACTGACGAGCTATGAATATAATCGATGGTTTTATCATATGGATTCATCTATTATCTGCAAGTATTTGGGTTGGTGGATCAATTTTTATTGGAATAATTCTTGCTCCGATGTTAAAACAAATTGGAAATTCAATGGAAGAAAGAATTATCATTATGATAAAACTTGGCAGGAGATTTAATAACATTGCATTTCCTTCGTTTATTATTTTAATGTTAACAGGATTATATAATTCAAGATTTTTTTTTGAACATCCACAGACTTTTATTGAAACAGATTATGGAATTTTACTGTTTATTAAAATTGTATTAGTAGTTATTACTTTTGCAAGTTATATTATTCATATCAAAACTTTTGGAAAAGATACAGAATCAAAGATTATTAAAAATAGAGAATTTGAATATATCGATATAATTCGCTCAAGAATTATTAACTTAGGAAGATTAACTGTAATCCTATCTATAATAATCTTGTTACTTGCAGCTTTCCTAGATGCAGGTGTAGGATTTAGATAAAATATAATATTACTAATAAAAAATTTTAGTTACAAAAAACATATTCTCTTAATCCGGCCTTATCTGCGGTATTTCCACCAATTTTTACTAAAACAAATTCCTTATTAGGATTCGATAATGGTTCATTAATTTTTATTTCATTTGAATGAAGTCTACTATACTCCTGCATATCCAACTTAGAACGTTCACCTATTTCTTTCTCTAAACTCATGCCTTTAACAATTTCTTTATAAGTAGGTTGAATTAAGCCACTAAAAACCATTGCACTACTGCCACTTCCATATGATCCGAATCCTATTCTTTTATTTTCCAAGTCGATATTTTTCTTATATTCAAATTCTAACAGACTTCTTAATCCCATATACATAGATGCGGTATAAAGGTTTCCGATTATGGATGAAGCTTCAAGAGAGCTAGCCATTTTTTGTTCAAAAACTCTTTTGAAAAACGATGTACGTATAAATGCTTTTCTAAATTTTTCGTCTTCTTTCGTAAAATCCTTATCAGCTAATATAGACTCAATTGTTCCACGCGGATCCTTTGGAATAGGTTCATTCATTCCTACTTCTTCTATTATTTGCTTCCATCTTGGTAAATACCTCCATTCATGTCTTAGAAGATATGCTAATGCTTTTTCTCCCATTTTTCTATAAGGTAAATGTACACTAATGTAATCAATTTTATCTGTTATTGATTCATCTTCTTTCAATTGGATTAATTTAGTTTTAAGTGCTTTTTCTCGATAACTATCAAATGCCTTTTTGACTTGAATTAGATATAAATAATTTGAATAACTTCCATTAACTAGAGGTGTTTCCCTCCCTAAAGGACTGTAGAAATCATATTCATTTTTAATAATCGTAGAAGTAACTTTAGGGTCAAAAGCAACTAATCTAGGATTTTCTTTTACTAGCATAGCTATCGCACCTGCTCCTTGTGTATATTCTCCAGCTGATCCTAGATCGTATTTTGCAATATCGCTTACAATAACAATAGCAGCTCCGTCATTGTTTTCTTCTGCTCTAATCCAATTAGCATTGTCATATAAAGCATAGGACCCACTTACGCAGGCGAACTTGCATTCTATTCCACCAGCATGTTCGAAAGACCCCTCGCCATAAATCTGCTCGAGCATTCCAATGACAAAAGAATTCATAGCTTTTGATTCATCTAACGCTGATTCAGTTGCAACATACATTCTGCCTATATCTTTTGGTTTAATATCATTTTTTTGCATTAATTTTAAACAAGCATTAGCTGCCATACAAGCAGGATCCTGATTAGTATCAACCATAGCCATTTTATATATCCCTATTCCATTTTCTAGTTTATGAGGATCTATTCCCCTAGCTATTGCAAAATCTTTTGAATCGATATATAATCTAGGAACATAAATTGCCATATCATCAATACCAACAGGCATACAAAGTTTAAATTTGATAAAAAGGACATTTAAACGTATTTGTATTTGTATTATTGGAATTATCGTAAAAAATAACGCTTGTTTCTTTGATAACTAGGTGATTATTAAATAAAAAATAGTTAATAATTGCTAAATTATAATCATTAAAAGTTTTTTATTATACGATAAAAATTATCTCGTTCTGCGGCAGAAAATCCTGCTTGTTTAATAGATTCAATAATATTAGTAGAGGTGAGTTCAGTTGAACGTGCACCAGTTGCGCTTACTACTTCTTCACCTATCAATGTTCCACCAAAATCATCAGCACCGAAGTAAAGAGCCAATTGTGCCATTCCAATTCCATTTGTAAGCCAAGACGATTGGATATGAGAAATACGACCATAAAACATTATTCTTGATATTGCAATCATTTTTAGCAATCTTAGCCCTCCAGAGGAATATTTGGCGATCCCTTCTATTTGCATTTGGGTTTTATTAGGCTCAAATCCCCAAGGAATAAA
>DASUZI010000048.1:0-12214 GCA_036376955.1 Nitrososphaeraceae archaeon | reverse complement strand
AAGATTTGATTTAATACTATTATTTACTACTAGTCTATATTACTAAAGATGATTGTATTAAGTTATGTTACCTATTTTATTCACTAATTAGAATAGATATTTAATTAATTAACATTATTAGAGAAAGAAATATCTTAAGTTTTTTTTTATTCTCTCATTGTTATATAAAAAAATAATATATTTAATTCATTAATCTTTAATAATCTGATTCTTGATTCTATTCTGATGAAAGCTGTTATCCTTGCCGGTGGGTTAGGAAAAAGATTAAAACCTTTAACAAATGATCGACCAAAACCCATGATAGAAGTATTAAATGTACCTATTATCGAATGGCAACTTAAGTGGTTTAAAAAACATGATATTAAAGAGATAATTATATGTGTTGGTTACCTGAAAGAAAATATTATTGATTATCTAGGGAGTGGTAATAAATTGGGTATTAATATAGGTTATATAGTAGAAGATAATCCTCTTGGAACGGGTGGAGCGCTAAAAAATACATCTAGTCTCTTGAACTCTTCCACTGATGAGGGATTTTTTATGACAAATGGCGATATTCTAACAAACATTAATCCTCATAAATTATGTGGAGAAAAAATGTCAAGTATTGCAGTTGTTCCCTTACGAAGTCCATATGGAGTCGTTAATATTAATGGTGAATCTAATGTAATAGGATTTGATGAAAAACCTGAAATTCCAGATAAATGGATAAATGCAGGTGTTTATTATTTTACAAAAGACGTATTTGAATATTTACCTGATAATGGAAACATAGAAGTAACTGCACTACCTGCTATGGCTAATGATCAAAAATTAAAAGGCATGAGATTCAATCATAACTTTTGGAGATCGATTGATTCTCATAAAGATATAGATGAAGCTGCAAAGGAACTTCAATCTTCAAATTTAGTATGAAAGATATTTCCAGAATAGGATATAATATTGGTACTCTTTTATCAGTTGACGCTATTTTAAAATTTGCAAAAAAAATAGAACAAAAAGAAAATACAGATTCATTATGGGTTCCCGAATCATGGGGAAGAGAAGCCTTTGTATCATTAGGTGCTTTATCTCAAGTAACAAAAAGAGTTAGACTTGGCACAGCAATTATAAGTATACATTCTAGAACTCCAGCTACAGTGGCAATGGGAATATCAACATTAGATATACTTTCCAATAACAGATCGGTGTTGGGATTAGGAGTGAGTACTCCTGCCTTGGTGGAAAATTGGCATGGACTAAAATTTAACTATCCTATTGAAAAACTAAGAGAATACTTACAATGTGTTAAATTAGTTATGAAAGGAACGAAGGTATTTTTTGTTGGAAAATATTATAGGATTAATAACTTTAAAATATTATTCAAACCTCCCAGAGAAAATCCTCCGATATATATTGCAGCGATTAATGATAAGATGATAGATCTTTCTTGTCAATTAGCTAATGGTGTTTTGCTTTACTTAAGACCAAAAAATGAATTACCGAAGGCTGTTAAGAATATCAAGAAGAAATTGAAATTCTCAGGTAATAAAAATTTTGAGATTTGTTGTGCATTTATTACTGCCGTTTCCGATAAGTATCCAGACTACGCTCGATTAAGAGCAGCAAAGACTCTCGCCTTTTATGTTGCAATAGGAAAATATTATAATAAATTTTTACGAGAAAATGGATTTAAAATTGAAGTAGAAAATATTACTGAAGAATATATAAAGAATGGACTTGTAAATGTTCATAAATTCGTTTCTGATAAAATGCTTAATTCCTTGACAATATCAGGTACAAGGGATGAATGTAAAAAGTCTTTGAGGGAATTTAATCAAAGTGGAATATCTTTACCCATAATCCAAATAAACCCTGTTGGAAATAATACAGAAAATTCAATTAGGGAATTAATCTCTACATTTTAGTTGAGAAAAGTGTCTATAGTAGCTGGGGTCACTAGCGAATTTAGAAAAGGAACAGATAACGACATTCCGCAAATTGCTTTAGAATCATCGGTGAAGTTACTGAAAGATACAGGATTTCCAAGAAACTTGCTTGACGCAGTGATAGTGTCATCATGTTCTTCGGATCAATATTTATCTAGCATTATTTCAGAGATGCTAGGAGTTACCCCAAAGATTTCTCATCGAATTGACAATTTATGTAATTCTGGTACCAATGCAATAATTTCTGCATTTTCCTACATTTCATCTGGATTATGTGATTCTGCTTTAATAATTGGAGTTGAAAAATCTAATACGGTAGGAAAGGTTCTATCTACTGATTTATCAAGGGGTCAATTCACTCTACCAATTTTTTGGGGTTCAATTTTTAAGAAAATTCATATGAAAAGATATGGATCTACAGAAGAGCAAATTTGTCAGATTCCTGTAAATAATTATCTAAAGGCTAAAGACAACAAAAATGCTTTTAATAGGCATAAATCTGTAAATCTTGAACAAGTATTAAGTTCTAGAGTTCTTGTTGAACCTTTGAAATTATTAGAGTGTTGTTCAATTTGTGAAGGTAGTTCCTCCATTCTGCTTATCGCAGAGGAAAAACTTGGCTTTTTCAAATCTAGAGTTATATCCAAGATAAGAAATAGCGAATTGATTCCAGTTTTGATCAAAGGAATTGGCCAACAAACGAATTCTGCAAGTTTTAGTAATACCGTTACAGATATTTTTTCAAAAGGTTCAGCAAGAGTTGCAGCAAGACAAGCATATACAATGGCTAGGATTTCTCCTAAAGATGTAGATACCGCAGAAATACATGACGCCTTCTCTATTTTGGAAATAATTGGGTATGAAGATCTTGGTTTTGCCAATAAAGGAGAAGGAGGAAAATTTGTTTATCAAGATAAAATTTCTATAAACTTACGTGGAGGAATAATTGGATGTGGTCATCCAATCGGTGTTACTGGAATTGCACAAACCGTAGAAATTTTTGAACAATTAACAGGTAAAAAGAGACATAATTTACAATTTAAAAATTATCCTAAGATAGGACTAATACATAATTTAGCAGCTGCTGGTACTTCTGGAACAGTGCTTATTTTGGAGATTTAATCATTGAGTAAATCTATAAAATATTTAAAGGAACATATGAAGCTATGCAGAATAAGAAAAATAACCATCAAAAATTTCTTGAGCATATAAAAAACGGAAGGTTCGTACTACCATATTGTAATCAGTGTAGAAAGACTGTTTGGCCTCCTACAAATAATTGTAGGTTTTGTCTTGGTAATCTTGCAATAAAAGATTACAAAAATAAAAAAGGACAGATACTAGAGTTTTTTTTTAATAAGATGAATAACAATGATGCAAATCCAATAATGATATTAGTAGATTTAGACCAAATAATACTCATTGGATCTCTAGCTGAAAAGAAAAAAAATATAGGTAATATCGAAGGAAAATTAGTAAGAATAAAAAAGTGTGGATTTATTGATAAAAAAATATTTTATGAATTCCAAATTGTGAATAATTAATATATCTATATACTTAGTTTATTTTTATTGAGTTACGATCGTTTTGTGGATGAGAGACTATTGACAAGCCGAGATGCACTAAATAAATATCAAATGAAAATTAAGTTACAAGACATAGATGATAACGCTCGTGATTATTCTCAAAGATTTGGCAATAGAGTACTTGTTAGAAAAATAATCTTAATGACAAAACATAACAGTACCCAAGAAATTGAAGAAATTGAACTAGATGTTGAAGAATTAGAAAAAAGGATAAAAAGAGAACGCCTCTTTTCCTCGTCAAATAGATGGATTGCACAAAATGAAATTAAAAATGGTTATATCGTTGCAACCCGACATCTTGATCTTTTAGCAGATGCAATAGCACTTGATGTAATAGTTTTTGACTAAAGAAATATAATTTTTAAAGAAAAGAAATAAAATTCCATTTTTCTATCTTTTAGAATTACTGACGGACTTTATTATTTTTTTGTTTGATATTAGTTAGAACCTTATTATATTATAGATGAAAATAATATTTAATCATTAAAATAAACGACCAAAGAAAAAATTTATTTGGAATTTGATTTTTTCTTGTCTATCACAATTTTGGCTATTCCTAATCCGATTAATATTCCTCCCAATAGCATTGTTGAACCGATTGTTCGTAAAGTTTTTTGATCTATTTCAAAATTAGCCATAGCCAATAGAATAAGTAACCCCAAAATGATCAATCCACCATTTATAAATAGTAGGATAGGTATTGTCTTGTTCGGTTCTTTTCGACCAAGCACAAAACCTATTATAGATAATGCAACGGCTCCGCCTCCAAAAATACTTCCTCGTACAGCTTCATTTAGTGGAAGGAAACCTTGTCCTCCTCCTGTAACTGCATCTGTTTCAGATTGTGATGCAATCATTACATCAATACCGTAAATTAATAGCAATCCAAGAGAAATTAATAAAAGAATAATAGCAAGCTTTTCCATAAATTTTTTACATTAAGATATTTAATAAACCTATCAATAGTGAGTATATGGATATCAAAGATAACTTGTACTCTGTTTTAGATGATATCGGTAAAGAAAGTATACAAATAGAATTTCAAAATGATATTAATACTTCTATTCCTAAGATAAATGAAATACTGAAAAAAACTATAGAATCAATTTATCAAAAAACACCTAATGGGGGAAATATTCATGATTCCAATATCAACCAAAAATTACTATCTTCTCTCTGTGAACCATTTTTACATTTTCTCCTGACAACATCTTCTTTACCTTCACAAAGGAAAATTATGCTAAGAGAAATAGAAATTGATCTGGTGATACCAGACATTAAGACATTCCTTAAAGATCCCGAAAAAGCTATAATAATAAAATTCGATAAAGATTCCTCTACGCTTGAATATATTAATAGATTGAATGGTATTCAACCTATGACGGCGAATATTTGGATAGTCTCGTCGACACCTGTAACTCCTTTACATAGAAATTATATAATATATATAAATAAAGAACAAGAATATTCTCATCACTTGTTTGAGAACAGAAATGAAACAAATGAAAATTATAATTATGATTATATTAGTAATAAGAATAGTAAACATAGGAAAAACATTAATCCGAATTATGTTCCATTTAATGAAATAATAGTAGATATAGATAAATTTTTAAATGATACTGAACATAGAGGATTCAAATTTTTACCTATATTATAAATAAAAAATTTTATCATAAATAATTAATTATGGAAGATATTTAATAATGAACAGGTGAAAAGTAAGGGAGTATTTATAATAGGCATTGATACTGAAATAGGGAAAACTACTATTTCAGCAGGTTTAGGCAATTTACTATTTCGAAAGGGAATTAACGTAGGTGTAATGAAACCTTTTGCTAGTGGCATTGGAAAATACTCTAGAAAATTCAAATCATTAGACTCAAAATTACTAAAAATGTCCAGTGGGAGTAAAGATATAGACGAAATAATTAATCCATATTATTCTCCATTACCTACTGCCCCCTATTTAGCGAGAAAGATCTTAAAATTAAATGAGCAAATAGACAAGCAAGAAATTTTAATAAAATATAAGGATATCGAAAGAAGACATGATTTTACAATAGTTGAAGGGATAGGAGGACTGATGGTTCCATTAGATGAAAATTTTTTTGTAGCTGATTTAGCATCTATAATAAATGTTCCAATAATATTAATAATGTCTAACAAAATAGGATCTATAAATCATATTACAATGACATATTACTTAAGTATAAAATTTAATCTACAAATTACTGGAATAATATTAAACAATAAGTATAATTTTTCAGAATCTTACTATAAATTAATTAATAAGAATCTCCAAATTATAGTAGAAGAATTAACAAGAACAAAAGTTTTAGCCACTATACCATATATAAAAAAACCAACTGCAAAAAAAATTGCAAATATCTTAGAAAAATATGAGATTATAAAGACTTTATAATTTCCATGTTACAATTGATTTGGATCAATATCCTACTATTTTAAGTAATGTTTAATTGACCTTTATAGAAAGAAAATATATAAGGAATGAAGTATTCGATTCAGAAGGTACATCAGGTTATTCACAATACTATTCAAAATAAGTAAAGTTAACTCTATTTCTTATATTAAAAAATATATAGGACGTCCTTTTTTATTTGAAAAAAATATATATAATTATTAAATCTACTTCAAAGTTATGAGATATTTTAACTCCCGAATATTATTTTTTTCAGCTTTCATACCTTTTGTTCTTATTACAATAAATACAGGAAATGCTAGTACTCAGACTTCTAAGACCAATGAAGAAAAATCTGCTTTATATTTGAAACTATCAGATTTGGTAAAAAATACAGGTGATGACATTGTTCAATCTATGAGTGCAATCGAATCAGGAGATAATAGGTCAGCTTTAAATATCCTAGCAAATGTTACCATAAATCTACAAGAGATATCCAATGGATTAGAGATTTTGGTAAATTAACCATATCTGATTCAAATTATCATTAAAGATAATTAACCAGTTTTAAAGTAGAATCTGTAAATCTCTTCTTAATAGTTTTATTTATACTTACTATTATTTGCAATTTTCTTCTGATCCGTCAATATTAATTTATTTCTTCGTCCGATTTTAAACACAGAACCGTTTATTGCTCCTATAAAATCATAACCAGTATTTTTGGTTACCGACTTGAATAACAGTCTCATCTATGATAAAAGCAGATACTCTTACATTTGTAGATATTGCATGAACCAAACCTTGAATCTAGTTCCATACAGAAATATATCTTATTTTATCATCCTTGAAAATTATTCTGCTTTAGATGTATTAAGTAAACTCACCTAGAATGTATAGATAAAGAGAATACATAACTAGAACAATGGATTTTTTTTCAACTCTAATATTAATAACATCAATTGAATATTCCTAGCCATAGCATTTACTGCTTAACTTAAAGACTCCCCCTTTAAGTATTAAATTTTATCTTATATTATTCTTTAACTGCTTAATATTATTTTTTGAAATATTCATAATTATACCATATTTTTACTAATTTCTTCTTCTTTTGATGCTCAAATGCGGAATTATGTAGAATTATATTTCTATATTAAAACTTTGAAATTTAATAAAGTAAACTTTGCATATAGTATCATATTAATACATATAAATGTAAAAATGTAAAAATGTAAAAATGTAAAAATGTAAACTATAATAACATGGCAATTTATTTAACAATATGGTAAAAATAACATTTGAATTAGATGAAAATTTGAATGAAAAATTTAGAAAAAAAATTGCTACTTCTAAAGGCCTCTATAGAGGTGCAATTCAAGAAGCGTTAATTGAAGCAATAATCCTATGGAACAAATCTAATACGCAACGAAAAGAAAAAGTTAAAAATAGTACTATACAAAAGGAAGTCAACAAGCCTTAAGTAGATATTATTCGATTTTAATAAATTTTACATTATTACATTATAATTGTTGATGCTATTCTTAAAAATAACTAACTTAATATGGTTTGAGATCCATTTACAAAGTTGTTTAACAAAAATAATAATTACTCATTAGATTCGAATGACAAAAGATATGTCTGGCATCCTTACACACAAATGAAAATCTGGAATCGAGGAAGTAATAAAATCATAATTAAGGGAGATGATTTTTATCTCATTGATCAAAACAAGGAGAAAATTCTAGATGGAGTAGCTGGTATGTGGTCAAATGTTTGGGGTTATGGAGAAAATCCCATAATTAAATCCATGCAGAAACAGTTGAGTACGCTACCTAATTCTACTCTTTTTGGGCTAGGGAATAGAAAATCTGTAAATCTCGCAGAAAAATTAATTAAATTATGCAAAGGTATGGATAAAGTTTTTTATTCAGATAATGGCTCAACTGCAATTGAAATTGCATTAAAAATGTCTACCCAGTACTGGATAAATAAAAATAATAATTCCAAAAAACATCTTTTTTTATCTTTAAGAAATGGTTATCACGGAGATACCATCGGTACTATGTCTGTTGGATTCGTTGCCAATTTTTTTGAATCCTACAAATCGATTCTCTTAAAGACATTTCGTGTTCCTTCACCAAAGGATTATGAATTCAAATTTGAAGTTGAATCAGAAATCGTTGACAAATGTTTAGACCTCACAGAAAAAAAATTGAAAAAATACTCCAGTAAAATTTCTGCTATGATAATGGAGAGTGGAGCACAAATAGCAGGAGGTGTTTCTATTTATCCTCGTAATTATCAAAAAAAGATATCTGAATTATGCAAAAAATACGATGTTTTGTTAATTTTGGATGAAATTGCAACAGGATTTGGCAGGCTGGGTAATATGATAGAATACGAAAAGCAAAAATCTATACCTGATATTGTATGTTATGGTAAGGCGTTAAATGGCGGATATTTCCCTATTGCTGTAACTCTTACTACTAACAAAATCTATAAAGCATTTTTAGGAAATTATAAAGATAACAAACAATTTTTTCATGGTCATACATATACAGGACATCCTGTAGGATGTACAGCATGTATTACAAATATTGACCATTATAAAAAAACTAATTTGATAGTCCAAATACAACAAAATAGCATTCACGTACAAAAAAAACTCAATAAATTCTACGATCTGGATATAGTATCAAAAATTAGACATAAAGGATTACTGACGGGAATCGATTTGGTTAATGGTAAAAAATCTTTAAATTTTGTTCAAGGTTTACCTATTAACTATTATATCATGAAAGAGTCACTGAGAAGAGGGGTGTATCTTAGAACATTGGGAAATATTCTCACAATCATTCCACCGCTTGCCATACCCCGAGCCAAATTGGATATCCTTATAGATGTATCTTATGAAATACTATATTTGCTTGATAAAGAAATATCACATATAACTTAATTTAGACATTTTTATGATTTCTTTCTAAACTCGAGTTTAGAAATATTTATAATCATAACTATAGACTATATTCATCTTTAACAAAAATTTTAATATATTCTTTCAATAAAAATAGTTATTAAAATATAAATAAATTAAAATAACTTTATTAGCTTTTGTTATTGTAAATCACATGTAATCTTCTAAATTCTTTATAGAGGGTTGCTTTAGAGACTCCAAGTTCACGTGCAATTTTCGACTTCGGTAAATTTTGAGATAAAAGATGTATAAGATTATTTTTATTTAGGATTTTTTGTGGTCTTCCTATCTCTTTTCCAGAGATCTTTGCTCTAATCATCCCATCCTTTGTTCTTTGTACCAGGATATCTCTCTCCCTCTCTGCCACCCAAGTTAAAATACCTATCATCAATTTTCTTACGCTTGCATCTGTGGTCTGTAAAAATGATTCTTTTGGAGAACATGATATTAAAGGACAGTATTTTTCAATAGCCTTGATTGCATCCAAAGTATCCCAAAATGTTCGACCTACTCTAGATAACTCATAAACTAAAATTGCATCTATTGCTGCAGTCTTTACAACCTCAATCATTTCATTAAATCCTTTTCTTTGAGTTGCGGGAATTTTTCCACTTATTGAAGGGTCCTCAAAAAAATATAAAATTTGGTATTCATGCTCCTTTGCCCAATTATCTATGGCAATTTTTTGAGTCAAAACACTTTGCTCTTCAGTGCTTACACGCAGATATGCCATAGCATATTTCATATATTCAAATACAATAACCGAAATATCAATTCTTGGGTTGAGAAATTAAGATAATAAATGCAAAATGATCTTATCTTATTGCACAATTAATGATATTTTATAGGAGTAAAAAAAGGGATCTAATTTCTGTTCGTTTCAAAAACCGGTCCCTTTTTAAACTCAGTAAAGTAAATATCAAAACAACGAAAATCGTTATATTCTCATAGTTTTAACATAGATATTATTTTGTCAATAAGAGTGATAGTATTTCAATAAAAAATAGTAAAATCTTAAAGAATTTTATTTCCTAGATATTATTTTATTTTTATATTGTTTCAAGAAACGAGGATCTTCATTGATAAAGAATTATCAAGTAAAAATATTTCTAAACTCGAGTTTAGAAATGAAGAATTAAAAATAACGATTAAGTATAGGTTTTAAAAAATATAGAATATGAGTAATCGTGGCTTGATAAGTAATAATAATTCTGACAATACTGAAGATTCTTTTATGGTTGCTCTAATCGATAAGGTTCTCAATAATCAACAGATATCTTTTGAAGAAGCTCATGCTTTAATGTTAATGGACACATTAACTCTTGCGAAAGGTGCCAATATAATAACCAGGAAGTTTAATGGGAATATTGTAGATGTTGAGTCATTAGTTAATGCAAAATCTGGGAGTTGCCCAGAAGACTGCTCATTTTGTGCCCAATCTTCATTTTATAATACTGGAATTAATAAATATCAACTTTTACCTACTGAAAAGCTAACAGAACTCGCAAGAAATGCCAAAAAAGAAGGTTCTAAAAGCTTTTGCTTGGTTTGCGCATACAGATCTCCACCTGAAAAAGATTTTGAACAAATTTGTGAAGCCATATCAAAAATAAAAGATAGTATAGATATTGATGTGAATGTTTCATTGGGATTTATGACTCCCCAACGAGCGAAGAGATTAAAAAGTTTAGGAGTCAAAAGGTATAATCACAATCTAGAAACAGCAAAAAGTTACTTTTCTCAGATATGTACAACTCATGACTACCTTGACAGAATAAATACTGCAAAAATTGTTAAAGATGCAGGACTGGAACTTTGTTGTGGCGGAATAATAGGAATGGGGGAAAGCCAGGAACAAAGACTAGAGCTAGCTTTTGCACTAGCAGAGCTGCAGCCAGATGAGGTTCCTATAAATATTTTAATTTCTCGAGAAGGCACACCACTTATGTACAACAATCCATTAACCAATAAAGATATTATTAAAACAATAGCTGTATGGCGGTTTATAATGCCAAAAACTATTTTAAAAATAGCAGGCGGAAGAGAGGTATATTTTGAAGATAATGGAAGATATGCACTTCATGCCGGTGCTAATGGAATAATAAGTGGTGGATATCTTACTACAGGTGGGAATGAACCAAATAAAGATTTAGAAATGATAAGAGAAATTGGCCTCGAAGTATGATCATATATATGATCAATTACAAGAATATAGAGAAAAAAATCTTTATCGGGAATTATTCATAACACAATTAAAGGAGAATTCTTTTTATCTGAGAAAAAAAAAAGTAATTAATTTAGGTTCTAATGATTACTTAGGTCTATCTCAAAATACTACTATTTTATCTAAAATAAGAGATTCTCTAAAACAGGTTTCTCCTTGCAGTTCACGGTTAATATCAGGAACTAGTATAAGCGTTATAAAGTTAGAAAGAATATTAGCGAATCATCGAAGTTCGGAAAATGCACTAATATATCCGACGGGTTACATGGCAAATCTTGGAGTCCTTACAACAATATCTACAAAAGAACATACTATTTTCAGTGATAGCCTCAACCATTCCAGTATTATTGATGCATGTCGTCTATCAAAGTCAAATAATATTAAGATTTTTCAACATAATGATCTTGATCATCTTGAGAAATTGTTGAAACATTCTCATACTAAAAAGATCATTGTCACCGAAGGGGTTTTTAGTATGGATGGGGACATTGCAAGACTCGATATGTTAACAGAATTGGCAAAGAAATACGATTCAATTTTGATACTAGATGATGCACATTCTGATTTTGTATTTGGAAATTTTGGTAATAATGGCGGAATCCCAGAGTCTTTTGGAGTAGAAAACGATGTCGATATTCACATTAGTAGTTTAAGTAAAGGTTTGGGATGTTTTGGTGGTTACGTGGCTTCTTCTAATCTAATTACAGAAATTTTAATTAATAAATCAAGACAATTTATTTATACATCTGCAATACCAGAACATTTATGTCTAGCTGCAATTACTGCAGTTTCATATTTAAGAAAAAATAAAAATATTCAGCGAAAATTTTTTATTAAAATAAAATGGTTTATAGATCAATTAAATCAATTGGGATTTAATATAGGTACTACATCTAGTCAAATAGTTCCTATCATTATTGGTGATGAAAAAATTGCTTCCAATTTCTCAAAAGAGTTATTTAAAAAAGGTATATTTATCCAAGCAATTAGATTTCCAACTGTAGCATTAGGAAAAGCTCGCTTAAGGATCTCTCTTAATGCAGAATTACAGGAGACACATTTAGAATATGTGATTAATTGTCT
>DASUZI010000047.1:0-3291 GCA_036376955.1 Nitrososphaeraceae archaeon | reverse complement strand
AAATTGTCTGATGTAAAAGATATAAATATTTTAATTCTATTTGATAAAAGTAAGATTTAAACTTAATCCAAGATTATCAGATAAAAAACTTAATTTACAAGTGAATGGTTGTTTTGCTTAAAAATTATATCTAGAGCATATGATCATAAAATTGCTAAAAAATAACAACAACAAAAAATTTTAAATAAAGAAAAATTTCAACTTCATTGTTTTATATTTATATCTTTAAAAAATACTGTATTAAAATACTACGATTATTATAGCTTAATTATTCCCTTTAAATTACATAATTCTTAGGCTTTATAATAAGAGAAACATATTATCAGGGATAATATAATTAAAGCAAAGTATAAAATAGAACAATACAAATTGTAATTTTATAATGGATAAATCATTTATTATGAATGCTCTAATAATTGTGTTATTAATTATTGTTGGTATAATTCTACTAAAATTTTTGACTCAGTTAGTTATAATAGTCATTATAATTGGGGGAGCTTACCTATTATATAGACTATATTTTAAAAATAAAAGGAATTCTAAGAAATTCCTTCCCTAATCAAACGATTATTTTTTTTAATTTATCTAATCAGTATAAAATTTGTTTTTTCATTTAATGAATATAATTTTATCTAAATGTATATTTATTTAGTCATAGTTTCTAGCTATTATGGTTATACAGGATAAATTTTCCTAGTAATCATTTATAGATTTTTTTATTATAAAAAAAGAAAGGAAATTTATGAATGTTTTACCCCAAAGGCGATTTTGACCGTAGCTCTATAAGCTTCGATTTTTCCGGTAGAAGGGTCCACCTTTCCTGTCATATCAATTACCTCTAATCCAGTAATTCCTTGTATAGTTTTACCTGCTTCCGTAAGTGCAACTTGAACAGCATCTTCCCAACCTTGGGTTGAACTACCTACGATTTCTATTATTTTTGCAACATCTGTCATTATAATTTGATGGATGATAATTTATATTATTTAAGTTTTTTCAATCAATCGATTTTTAGTTTTCTCCTTTGTATACCTTTTTTTATTCAATAGTACTATTATGTTATTATTTTTAATAAATATTATAATATATAATAATCCAAAGAGTAGACTATACCATTCGTAGGATATTCATCTATGATTAAGGTTTCATTTTTGCATTTGATACAATATCTAACCTTTTCTAAAATGGAATATTCCATATAGGATACCATAATGAAGGGTTTTCCTCTATTTTTATCGTGTCTGATATTTCTTTCATTATCTTAAATTCTTGATCATGATCTCTCTGTTTACTATCCGAAGAGAGAGAAAATGGAATAAATGGATAAAATTTGTCAAGTTTATAATTATATATCAAATATTGGTTATTGTTTACAACACCATTCCTATTCGGACCATATCCACTTGAAAATTCGAATATATTTGCTAGGAGTTGTCTTGAAAACCCTTTTTCATGAATAATATCACCTATAGCATTTATTACTGCAACAATTTCTTCTATTGATTTTCCTTTGATAATGAACCATAAATAGCCGTAATTGTCTATTTTTGATTCAAATGTTATGTCAAAATCAGTATTTTTTTTATCTATTACATTTTTTAAAAAATTATCTACATGCTCTTTCATCTGTTTGAAGGTTTCAGAGTTTACACTCTTGACAAATATTCCACATTTACCAGTACTTTTTAGGCCGAAGTTGTCATCAAGTTTTATACACGCCAATGATAAAGCCGCAATTGACTCGCTGTCAATAAATGGGTTACTAATTTTATTATTATTTTCGTCATTAATATTATTGGAAATTCCTAAAGCTCTTTTTATTTTGGTAAAAAATTCCATCTGATGTTGATTAACCGGCATTATTTTGATTTATCCTTTTCTATTAGCTCTGGTATCATCACAATATTTAATTCAAAATAAAATCTAGTTTATCTTTAATTAAACGATAACCTTTTCATTGAACAAATACCTAATCTATGCTTTTGAATAATAAAGAAACAGAAATATTAATAATGATTAACAATAACTAAAGATTATCTATTCATATTGATTCATCCTCAAAAAAAATTCGTACTTATAATATTTATTTTGATAGTGATTATAGGTTTAATAATTCTATTTTATAGTGGATCAAATCGAAATCCTTCTATTTACTATCCCTCTCCTTCCCAATATGAATCTCCATATTATCCATTACCATCGCCATCGATACCTTATGATTGGCAGTATGACATACCCTATAGTGATTTTCCTGATTCACCTCCTTCTGAGGATCAATATCCACTTACTCCTGATGAGGACCTACGATCATTTGATTCACCATTGGATGATAGTTTCCGTTTCGAAGATCAGTCTCCACTTACTCCTGATGAGGACCTACGATCATTTGATTCATTGTTCGATTAACTTTTAACCAAGAATCTAGATCGTTTCATATCTTTAATAAATCACATTCTTATCAGTAAAAGAATAGTTAAAAAAATTAAAAATTGTCACTAAACTTTCTGGAGTTTTCATCTATCTCCTCTTGAGGTCTTTTGACAACTTTTTTATATTCATCTTTATGCTCTCTTCTATCTAGCTCCTTTTCGTGTTCCTCTCTTACATGATGCAATCTATCTTTTTCATGAATGAATTCCTTCCCACATCCATTACATTTTAAAATTGTAATATGATGAACATGTCTTGAGTGATCAATTAATTCTTGGTAAGTTTCAAATTTTACTTTGTCCTGTTCACAGACAAATTTTTTATGATGGAAAAAGTTCATTATATATCGAATGTTATTCAAATATTAAAACTATTTGTTAGTAATAACTTTGATTCTTATTGATGTAATTTATTTGTAGTAATAATATATAATATCTATAGTCAATATACTGCATCTTTTCGTTTCGACATCATAGGTAGAACAAATGACTCTTTGCAATTATTAATTTCTTGCAACATAACAAAATTGTCTCTAATTATTGAATATTATTATTAAAAATAGACAACCTTAGCCAATCCAGAAAAAAATGATCATGTATCCAAGAGATATTTATATTTCAAATAATTATTTGTTATAAAATTTACATTAATTGCGATACTATTTAAGACAACATCAAAATTCTAGATAATAAAAATAATATTAATTCTATGAGATAATATTAACCTGAATCATGGTAAAGAGGTAGCAACTGATTAAGTTTATCAAGTCGTGGGTAGTAAAGCAATTCGGCCTCATCCCACAACTTAGACCTTTTTTTGAAGAGGGCATGTTAATTATCATGGAAAAAGTGTATACAAAAT
>DASUZI010000046.1:0-5846 GCA_036376955.1 Nitrososphaeraceae archaeon | reverse complement strand
TATATGATGAATATAAATTTAAGTGAACTAATGAATTTAAGCTATCTCATTTATTTCTTTTATTCCTTATGTATAGTAGATAGTAGAGGTATGATATTTTGAAAAATTTTTCTTCTAAAGGTATCCGATTTTCTGGGGACTCCATAAAATGCTGTGTAGGTTTTATTGATTTGGTAGATTCCACTAAAAGTACAATTACAATGGAGGGCTTAAATTATATCAGACGATATTATTCTACATTTATAAATTCAGTATCTGATTTAGTTAAAAGTAGTAATGGAAAGGTTGTCAAAAATATTGGTGATTGTTTGTTATTTTATTTCCCCAAAACTTCTAATGATAAAAACGAAAATGTCTTTAGAGAGGTTATTGAATATGCTTTGACAGTTTTAAACAGGCGTTTTAGTATTAATGATGAATTGTCTAAACAACATTTACCACCTTTTAACTTCAGGATTAGTATAGATTATGGAGTTGTGGATTTGGCTTTAGTTGGTGATTATAGTCAAATAGATTTATTTGGATCAACATTGAATCTTTGTTCAAAGATAAATTCATCATCTTTATCTATTCCTAACGAAATCATTATTGGAGATAATTTCTACAGAATTTTAAAATCTTTTTCTTCAATCGATAAGGACTATAATTTTTCAAAAAATGGTGAATATAAAATCACAGAGACTATTGGTTATCCAACGTATAATCTTCAAAGGAAACATTCTTCGTTATCCGTTATAACTATAAATAATGATGCCAGTTCTCATCCTAATGCACAATCAAGTAGTTTCATGTTTAATCATTCTGAAGTTGATAATAATTATTATAGTAGTAGCGAAAATGATTTATGTTCTAATATTAAAAAAAATAACAAAAGAGTAATCTTAGTCGATGATGAACAGGATATACTTTTTACTTATAGAGCTTTTCTAAAAGATTACAATTACGAAATAACTTCTTTTACAGATCCATTGAAAGCACTAAATTATATTAGAAATAATAATAACTTCAATGATTTACTCGTAATACTTGATATCCGTATGAAAAACTTGAATGGATTTCAATTACACCAACAAATAAAATCTATAGATCCAACAATAAAGATTCTTTTTGTAACCGCTTTAGATATATTAGACGAATTGTCAAGTATAGTACCAGGAATATCAAAAGACCAGATTATGAGAAAACCTGTAGATAAAAAGATATTTACTAATACTGTAAAAAAATTAGTAAATTAAAGAACTACTACTATATTAGATGCCTTGATGAAATGATAAGATACAAATGTTATTTTCATGTTTTATTGCAATAGCCTCTTCTTTTATTATACTGATATGTATATTATGATTAATATATTGTTGATTGTTATAGTTCTTTAATCAAAGAATAATTGTTATCATAATTGAATAGTTAATGATTAAATATAAAAATGCCTGTATTATATTGTATTGTACTATTTACATCAATTTTTACAATAGATATCCAGCATATGATCAAAATAACAAATATGTGGGATCTTCCTAAATTTGTATTACTCAATAGATATTCTTATATCCTCAAGGGTGATTTTTACTCTACACTAGATGTATAACCATAATGAATTAATACAACAAAATATGTATGGTTTTCTAAAGTTATTTGTAGTTTTATCATATCTAAAAAAAGAAAAAAAGAGGTGATGAAGTCTAAGTTGCCATTTGGCCTTCATTATTGGGATCATAATATCAAAAGGCATGTTATTAAGTATGTCTTATTGCCTTCAATTTTCTTATCTATAATTGCTCTAGTTTCAGTCAATTCTCATTTATGGGTAACATCACCTATAGATCATTTTTACATTGAATTATTTGGTACCTTACTTGGAGGGGTCCTTGCATTCTATTATATATCGCGTGCTCAAACATTAAATGATAAATTTAGTCTATTTATTGGTATAGGATTTCTTGTAACTGCTTTAATTGATTTGTTACATGTTATAGTTTCATTTGTATATATGAAAGATATAATTTTTCTCAAGTATTTCATTCCCCAAACATGGTTCGCAGGTCGCCTGTTTTTAAGTGCTATGTTAGCTATAGCTATAATAAAATATACTTTTTTTTCATCTATTAGTTCAGAAACAAAACAACAATTTAGTTCAAAATTAGATAAGGAAAAAAAATTAACAAAATCACTTTTATTTTACTTGATTATATTTACTTCATTTGCTACTATAGTAGCTGTAAGCTCTCTCTTCACCGTTTATCCATTTTCTGTAACAGACAATTTCCCTTTACATCGACCATATGAAATTTTTCCATTAGCATTATTTGTGTTGTCTCTCTATTATTTCTATAAAAATAAAATCTATAAAAATACCGATATATTTTATACAAGCATCCTTGTTTCTATTGTAATTGATATTTATGGGCAAATTATAATGTCATATTCAGCCCAACATTTTGATACTGCTCATAATATAGCACATATTTTGAAGGATACTAGTTATTTTATCAATATTATAGGCTTGGCGTTATCAGGTGTACTATACAATACTAAATTAAGAGAAACTAATGAAATACTTAGGCTACAATATCAAAAAGTTAAAGAATCCGAAAGAATGAAGGATGAATTTATTAATATAGCTGCTCACGAATTGAGAACTCCTATACAACCGATACTAGGATTGACAGATATTATGCATTCTAAAATTAAAGATGAAGAGCAACGAGAATTGTTAGACGTTATTATAAGAAATGCAAAAAGATTGAAAAGGCTTACCGATAATGTCTTAGATGTTACGAAGATAGAAAGTCGATCTTTAGTCTTTAATAAGGAAAGATTGAATCTAAATACCGTGATATCAGATGTTCTAAAAGAATATGTTAACAAATCTCTTACACAAGAAATGGCAAAAATAGTGTATGATTTTAAGCCTAAAAATGATATCATTGTAGAAGCAGATAAAGATAGAATATCTCAGGTTATTTACAATCTTTTGGATAATGCTCTAAAATTTACATATTACAACCAAATGATATTTGTTATAGTTGCCATATACAAAGACAAAGAAGTTATAGTGAGCGTAAAAGATACAGGGGAAGGCATAACAGATGAGGTATTCCCTAATTTGTTCTCGAAATTTAAAACTTATACTAGTACTGGTACTGGATTGGGACTTTATATCTGTAAGAATATTATAGAATCCCATGGTGGAAAAATATGGGCTGAAAATAATTCCGGTGGTAAAGGAGCAACATTCCAATTCACATTACCCATTATAAACTAATCAATTAAGCTAGAGAAATAATGCAATTATAACTATTATAAATATTCTATACTTTATTTAGAAATAGGAAGAGAAGATATGAACTTGATTCTTTATAATCCTATTTTAAATCTATATGTAAGACTAATTCTCATTGTTGTTATATATTAAGACATCTTACCAAGATATATTAAGGTTACAACACCCATATTGAATTTAAAGAGAACATATAAAATATAATAGATTTAAATTAATAATATAAATATAAATTATTTATATATTGAATCAATTTTTTATCTAAAAGATCGTAAATGTGTTCGCTAGTAAAACGAGGAAATGTCAATTTGCGACTTGTTTAGGAGGCAAGCAAGTTTAGTTCTGAATTCAAAATTATAATAACCTTAAAAAAACGAAAAAGAAAAAAAATTTCTCAATTGTAAAAGTAAAAAAATTTCGTTCATTAAACTTTCTCAAGATTGATAGAAAAATTTTTCGCAAAAAGAGAAGCAGTTAACGAAACTGGTAATTAGTTTAAAAAATATTTTAAAACAGTTGAAGCCATAAGGCCCAATAGGAATGTTAATAGAAAAGGTACTATATTTCTGAATCCTCTTTCCTTAGGAAATAGAAATAAGGTAATTTGCTAACAGTTGTTAAAAAGGTATTCTTAAAATTTATATAATCACGCAATTTAAACAGGAAGAAGAGTTTATTCGTTACCATAAATTGTCATCTTCTAAAATTAAAAATTAATAATTCATAATCACCATTGTGATTTAGTTACCTAAAATCTTTTTGTTCAAAATAAATAAAGAATCTATTTGGGCCTATTAACCTGAATCTAAATATAAAAAAATAAGCCAGATAAAATGCATTTAGAATTTTGATAATATGAAATATGTCCAATGAAAAGATAAGTGTGAATAATAGAAAAGTAATAATATGCTGGTTATTACAAAAAAAGATCATAATTGAACAAATACGTATTTAAGAAGATCCAAATGAGCTAAAAACAACTCTTTTTTTCATGGTCTATACAAGATGAAAGTAAAAATAAAACTAAGAAATGTTATTATATAAGAAATATATCATGTATGTGATAATAAGTATAAAGAAATTTATTTGTTGCGTAATACAAGACAAAATAATAATTTAAAAATATAACGCATATATGTTCTTTAAATTTAACAAATAAACTATAGACATTGTTTAATTAATCAAAACTGATTCCGGGAGATTAGAAAATGTAATTCAGTATTTTGAATTAGATTCATCATATTTAATAAATATGAATTCATTACTTATTTTGTTTGCATTCTGCTTCTTTTTAATATACTTTAAATTTTTTCTAAAAATTTTTTCTAAAATCTTTCCTGCTCTATTTTTTGATCTTGTAAGATGGTCAAATACTATTACGAAACAACTTTTTTTAAGCATTCTTTTTATAGATCTGTATATTCTTTGAATTATATCATCATTTATTTGAGCCCTATCATTTAATTGTTCTATAGTTGAACGGGAATCACTTCTGATAATTACTATTTGTTTTGTTCTCTTTAGTTTCTTAAATGCCTTAAAATTATCAGAAAGGGCAAAGAATATGGCGAGCATTTCTATTCTTTGAATACCAAACCTCTCATTTTTCAAAGAAGGCTTTATAGATCTTATTTTGCTTTGTTTATTAAAGTGATTGTGCCATGAAATAAAACCAGAGGGGGAACCATCTGCATCAATTGCTATATTTAAAACACGCAATCTATAATAATCTATCAAACATATTATATAGTCATTACTAATAACGTTAAAATAAATTTTTTATGGATAATTTTCACGTAATAATAACTCCTTGCCACCGGGAAATTTTTTCATTTATAGTAAGTAAAAAATTATTTTGAATATCACGAAAAGGTCTATTTTAGTATTCGTACCCAAGTCATTATTATTTCTTTATTCTGCCTTATTTGTTCTTAATGAAATTTTATTAAGATAGATGAAAATATTATTATGAATAATTTGTCGAATCATTTTATTCATTATAACCTTAGTACAATATACTAGCAAAAAAACGGACGGAATTGTAGACTATTTTTTCTCTTCTTTGATCGAAGTAAAATTTAATACTTGATACTTAAATATATCGAGTTATTTCATAGAATTAACGTTCGGAATGTTGTACTACTATATGAAGGACTTTGATTAGAACGATAGAAGTTTCCACAATTTATTCTGGCAGATTACTATAATACATCTTTATAATATTTAATATTTTTAATAAAGTTGTGTCTAAGAAATTAATAATACTCATAGTATGGCATGTGTTAGCTTAATTACATATTAATTTTTGTGGGTACGACTATTATATTGGATCGAAGAATGTTAATGAATATTATAGTAGTTTAATGAGTAAATAAAAGTAAAAAATGGTGATCCAATTAATTAATTAATAATAATTTGTTATACCTTGATTCATTGGACGTTTAATCTTTGGCTGAATTGTATAGACTATTATAAATATTTACAATATCAACATCATATATCTATTCTCTAAATGGAATTATGTAACAGAAGAGGAAATAATATAACAATTATTTTCATTCAATAT
>DASUZI010000045.1:0-3821 GCA_036376955.1 Nitrososphaeraceae archaeon | reverse complement strand
GTTATTGACTGTTACCTCTATAGCGTTCTGTCCAGGAGCACCCTGTAGACCTTGAGTTCCATTAAATCCTCTTTCTCCTTGAATTCCTTGAGGACCTGCTGGACCTATTGGGCCTTGTGGACCTTGTGGACCTACTTTACTATCTCTTTTATTATCGTCAAATTTGATATGTTTACAGAATTCTACTGAACTTACAAAGAAACCCTCGAAAGGACCTGTTTGACACTCGTATCTCTTATCTTCGGTTGGATATTGGCTATGACTATTATCGCCATAATTGTCGTATCCTTGGGCCATTACGTTTGAAAACAAACTATTCTGTTGCTGACTGAATAATGGCATTATTGCTAACATTACCAACGAACTCATCAAAAGTCCAAAGGTAGTTGTTGTTGACTTGTGCATATTTTTATTACAGTGAAAAAATATATTTGAACTGCGAATAATAGTAGAATAAGATATTATATAAAGCAAATTAGAGAATTAGATTAGTTAATGTTTATTGTGATTTCTAGTTACTAATTTTTATTAGTTAAATCTATTGTGAAAATGATTTGTGGAATTATTTGTTACAATATCTAAGATATATCCTATTATACAATCTTATGTCTTTTTGTTAATTGGTTGATATAATTATCAAATAAGCAGCTGCAACAACTTTACAGATTTACTATCTCTCCCTTCTTCTCTCTTTATATATCTATCAAATTGATAAATATTCATCAATCAATTCATCTTCTTTATATGTTCTCAATTCAATTCTACTCTTTCTATAGTTTTTTCTGTATCATATTCAGAGCCTATATCGCTTTCAAGGTCTCCTATTTTTTTCTACCTGCTACTTTTACTCTAGGACATATAGAGTAAATATATAATCTAATGATATTTTTTTCATTTGTTGATTGTTATTAAACTAAAATTTTGATAGATGTAAGCTAAAACAGTTCAAATATAGTGGGCCCTAGAAAACTACGGGCCCGTCGGGAGTTGAACCCGAGACAGCCGGATTTCTTCCATTACAGTTAAAAGTCCGGTACTCTACCTGGCTGAGCTACGGGCCCATAAGGTAATTACAATTCAGTGTAGTGTGTATTACTCACTATAAATATTAATCTGATCATTGACTTTAATTAATCCATTTAAATAATTGACATAGCTCTTTATAATCCTTGAAACTATTTTATATTTACAGTATATAATGTAAAATAATTCTGCTGAGGTTAAATAAAATATGAAAATAGGATATCCTTGTATTAATCACTCAATTGGAAAAAAAACTATATCCACATTCCGACTATCCTCATATACTGAAGAAAAATTTATTCAATGTGTAAATTATAATCTTGCTACTCTTGTTGAAATCTTGAAATTTAATATAGCAAATAATTTCATGTTCTTTAGAATAAGTTCAGATATAATTCCTTTTGCATCTCACCCAATTTGTAAATTTGATTGGAAAGAATACTTTAAACTGGATCTTATTAGAATTGGTCAATTAATAAAAGACCATAATATAAGAATATCTATGCATCCAGATCAATTTGTTCTTATTAATGCTAAAAGTCAAGATATTGTTGATAATAGTATTAAAGAACTTGAATACCATACAGATTTTTTGAATTTAATGAGACTCGATTATTCAGCTAAGATCCAGATACATATTGGAGGGATTTATGGGGATAAAGAAAAATCTAGAAAACAATTTATTTCTAATTATAAAACTTTATTATCAGAAAATATAAAAAAAAGATTAGTTATTGAAAATGATGATCATCTCTACAATTTAAAAGATTGTATTGAAATACATAAATCTACTGGGATACCAATTCTTTTCGATGTATTTCATCATATATGTTTCGACAATAATTTACCTCTAAATATAGCTTTACAAATATCTAATAATACATGGAATCATGATAAAGATGGTATAATGATGATTGATTATAGCAATCAAGAACTTAATCAAAGAAAAGGTAAGCATTCTTATACTCTAGATATAAAAGAATTTGAGAAATTTATCCTCTCAGTTTCTGATCTGGATTTTGATATTATTTTAGAAATAAAAGATAAAGAAAAAAGTGCTAAAAAAGCAATAGAGATAATGAACAAAATTAATCTCAGTTTAAAGAATAATAGCTAATTTGAATTTATTTTACCACTATCAATAACATTTATAATTCCTATTTTTAAAATGTACTTTGTTAAATTATTATTAATTTTACCCTTATTTAAGTAGGATGTCTTGCTACATAGTATAGATTACATAATACAATGTAAAGCATTATTTTAATTTACAAATTGGAGGCATATTTTGTTTATGTTCATTCTTTTCAAGCAGAGATTTTACTTTAGAGATATTATTTTCATTAAGTTTTGTATGCTTGGAAAAACCATTGATATCATTATGTTCTAAATGTAACAGTATTTTATCTATTTCTTCATATTTCATACCTATTTCTCCCTCTGCAGTTTGACCTTTCCATAAGCGGGCACTACTCTTCTTAGCTATTATTTTGGCAGGAATTCCTAAATATTGAGCGAGAGATCTTACCTCAGTTTTATAAAGATCAGCAATAGGAAAAAGATCTGCTCCTCCGTCTCCATATTTAGTAAAATAGCCCAACATCATTTCACTTTTATCACCTGTTCCTAACACCAATAGATTCATTGCGGTTGCATAATAATATAGTAAAGACATTCTTAATCGAACTAAAAGGTTTGCTCTTGCCATTTTATTTTTAGGAAGACTAGTTACTATCTGTTTCTTTATCTTGTTTAATTCTATTACTTTGTATTTTATTTTTAAAGATTTGGCTAAATCGATGGCATCTTTAGTATCAGTTTTTGGAGTTAGAGATGAATCTGGAAGTATTAATCCAAATACTTGTTGGTTCCCTAATGCTTTAACCGCCAATACTGAGGTTAAAGAAGAATCTATTCCTCCACTCATCCCAATTACTACTCCTTGAGCTTCTCTTTTTTCAATTTCTTGCTTTATGAAATTTGATATAATATTATAAACGATTTCATTATGGTTATTATTATTACTTTTTTCCATTAGATTAAATCAAATCATGGTAAATCTATTCATATAATTTAACTTTTTGTCGTAATCTTTATTTGTTTGAATGAATAGTATTTTTGTTAAATTCTTAACAATACTAATAGTTTGCATCATTTTTTAGTGACTACATTTTCTATATTATTTCAAGTTAAAGAATTCTATGGTATCAAATACCTCTGAAAGCTCTTTTGAAACATGATTTGAAAATATATCAAGAATCTCAAAATCAGAAGCTTGAAGTTTTTTAGTACTAAACATAGCTATTACACCAATACCTCTATCTTTATGTGTAAGTGGAAATCCTGCAAATGATTGCAATTTTTCCTGCTTTGCCCAATCAGGATATCTTATTCGCTTATCATTTACAATATCATTTGTAATAGTAGGTTTTTTTGTTTTTACAATTGGTCCAATCTTATTCTCATCAATAGATACAATAGCAAATTCTCCATTAATATTCGTGTATTTCCCAGCACTGAATTTTAATACAAGATTTTTTTGTTCTTTATCTAATATCCACAGTCTTGCAAACTTTGCATCAAAATATTTTACTATACTTTCTACAATAAATTGAAGTTTATCATTTAGATTATCATATTTTTTAAGTAAATTTAATATTTTATAAACATGAAATTTTTTTTCTCTGATTTCATCATCATCGAATATAGTATATGACATAGACTTTATAATTTTTGATTCATAAGAGCGATAATCTTGTATAAGTTCAATAAACCTGTTCATAAAATTATTACTTTCT
>DASUZI010000044.1:0-7434 GCA_036376955.1 Nitrososphaeraceae archaeon | reverse complement strand
TGAACCATTAGCATCAGTAGCAGATACTGTATTTGTAGCTGTAATTATTGGATGTTTTACTTTGGTAGGAGTAATTGTTGGTAGAGCATTTTTAAAGAAATAATCCCTTTTATTTTATTTTAAAATATTAATCTTATTCATGTTATACTATTCCTCCCATTTCAAACAAATTCTCAAAAAACTAAATACAAGATAGTATTATACTTTTGAAATCTACAAACTCTACTGCAGGTCAACTAGCTAAATATGTGGATGAAATTCTACTAATAGTAATACTTTTTATCATAATGTTGATTCATTGAATTCATTTAGTATTCAAAATAATTTTATTTTATATATCTAAGAAAAATTAAAATGAAATATGATTTAACCTAATTTTGATATGAAAAAGTATTATCTAATTTTGTTATTTAGTAGTCTAGTAATAGGAATGTCTATTCTCCCAAGTGGTTATGGACAACGATGTTTTAAAAACTATTGCTAAAAATGCCAATCCAATTGTATATCATTTAACTAGCAATGATCCTTGGAGGGCTTCTATAGCTATATCTGATGTGATTAATCTAAATAATTTAGGTTATAATATTACTGTTCTACTTAGCACAGAAGGAGTACAAGTTGGTTAAAAAAATCCTCATCATTTTTTGACCTCAACGACGTAGTAACAAATGTTACTAATTTTATTAAGGATGGAGGTAAAGTTGTAGTCTGTGGTGTCTGTTTAAGAGTAGCTGGATTTCGACCCAACTAAATAATTACTGGAGCAATAATTGGAAATAATGAAATAACATCTAAAATATTTAGTAATGCGACAGTAATTACTTATTAATTTAACCACAATTTTGGTTTTGTTTAAACCAGATAAATTTTATTATGAGACAAATATTATTCTGTTAATATGAAACAATTCTATTATCATCCCAGAATCTATACTAATTGAAAAAATAAGTTTTATTTGAGGTTGTTATAATACAAAAGACATATAATGTTAAATGAATAAATGTATGTTTCGTCAGTCTTATATTATATGATATAAACATGATATAAAATTGTATAGTATGATTTCTCTTAACCGCTGGGTTCAACTATATTTTCAGTTAGATGATATTCATTATAAACGTTATTAGATAATTTATTCGGATAAGTTTGATTTTATTTTCAACGTGGATAATATCTTTAGAATTCTTACTTCTTAAATACTATTATGTATTTTGTAAATTCTTATACAGCAAAATAGAATTCTATGGATTGTCTTACTATAGAATAATCTTTTTATAATGATACAATTATTTCATTAATATAAATTAAATTTATATAAAATCTATGTTCGCTATTTATTGAATTTATCGATTTTAGACAATGCTTCACGACTAGACTATAAAATACTTACTCATCTATTTTCCACCTTAGTTGAATTTTTAATAAATGATTGCTATTGTATGTTAATCATATTTATAACATATTGATTGTTAACCTTATTTACTGATTTTAAATATCTGGAATATAAGTAATACTTTGATCAACAACATTGGAAACTTATTTTATGTAATACTCTGTAATTGCCTTATGCATATATCATTCTCTTGTAGTTGATATTTCTTACTGATTTCACTTTAATATTGATACAATCTTCTTTAGTCTTTGTTTGTATCTTCGAGCATGATAAAATTATAACTGGATATTTAGGATGAATTTCATTTATTTTTATCATAGCATTCTATTCCTCTTTTACATTTTAATTCATATGGAATTCTATTCCACCCGGCCATAGTCATCATCATTATTATACATCAGAGACATTAATTATGTTAACCTTAAAATGTACTTGTTGTAAAAATTATAGATCTCTAGTATTTTTTGTTGAGTACCTAGAACTATATGATTGTCAATATTTCTAATTTAATAATGGTTTTGTTTATTATATCAGCTTCAACTTATATAATGAAATATTAAGAAATTTATAAATGATTCTACCTTATTTTTTATACACATAGGCATAACTATTCGCGTTATTGTCATAGTCGAGTATTAAAATCCTTGTTTAACAGCAACATGTTCAGTCGCTAGAGATGCATTCGCATGTTAATGAGTAAACTCTTGTCAAAAGACAAGAGAAATTGAATTTAGGAATTTATGGGATGAACAGTACTATTAAACGAAGACTTATCAACAAATTTCTAATTATCATATTGAAGATTTTAAAAGCTATGGTTATTGGAATTTTGACAATTATTTTAAAGTAAAGGTTAAACTAATTAGATGTAATTTTTTATATAGCAAACTTTAACATCCCATACAATGAAAATTTTAATTTCAAGTTTAATACTAATTATTAGCATATTCCTTGCCCTTGGGATATTATTTAATCAAGCAATAACAATAATATCTGCCTTTTCTCAAGGAGATTCAGTATATATAGTACCCAGAGCAGCAGATCCAAAGAATGATCAATCCTTTGTTCCTCAATTTATCAGCATGCCGATAGAAAGCACTGTTTCTTGGACGAACGACGATTCAATACAGCACACTATAACTTCTGATGAAGAAGGATTGTTTGTCTCAGGCCCAATTTCGCCAGGCGAGACATTTGATAATACATTTGATACGCCAGGAGAATTTGGTTATCATTGTTCAATACATCCATGGATGACAGGTAGGGTTATGGTGGGCTAATAAGTTATTATTAATAGTAAATAGAAGATCTCTTATTTTTATAAAATATTTATCAAACTAATTGTTTAGTAACTTAACCACCCCTAAATTATTCTGTTTTCACTTTTTCAAATTTGAAAAAAAATGGTTGAGTTACTTCTCTAATGATCTTTAAAAAAATTGTTTATAAAAGATCTTATCGCTATTACTACATGTAATTTTATATTATTAACTAAATATTTTTTACAGTGCCATCTATTTGTATTAATATCATAGAATGGTATTGTAATGAGATATTTGTATTGGAAATTAGGAATTCGTATATTATAAATAGAATTATATTTGAATATCGTAATGTTAAGTTCAATAATTTTCATGCTTATTATTATTTTGTTTTTAATGAATAAAATAATACAAAATATCAAGGACAGGCCTGAAAGGTTTAATAGTTATTTCTGGTGTAACATCTAATGCATCGATTAATCTCAGTGTATTGTCTAGTCCTCAACATGAATTGCTCCATATCCATTAATACAATAGATTCTTTACTGTTTCTTCCAAGTTCATAGTTCTATATGTATTAAATAAAAAAACTTTATCAAATATATTGTTAGATCCCAAGAATACAAAATGGAATAGAGAAATCAAATTATATAAATGGATATAGCTAAAAAATAGTATTATATGGATTCATTGGAAATAAGAAAGTAGGTATAGAAGCTTAAAATAGCAACAAGTTTGTCAGAAAACTTATAAAATAATTATTAAAAATATATTAATTACTATGGTAATAATAAATAATTTGAATATTTATTGTATTCATTTTGATAAGGTTTTATTATTTTACAAAATTGGTAGATATTCATTTAAATCTATTATTATTCTTTGGTATGTTTTTGAATTCAAGTGACTCTATCATTTCATTATATATTGGTAAAAATGTTGAATTATTCTCTTTAGCATATAAACATGTAATTTTCAAAATTTTAATTTTATCATTATTGAGTATTGAAGTTGATTTTTCTGAAAATTTATAACCGATTAGTATAGAGAGGTATATTTTTATTTTATTATCATAAGACTTTGTAACAAGCTTGTGAGCATTATAGCCTTTAAAGGAAGAAATTTGAGCTTCTATAATCTTGGTTGGCGAACTATTAATATTGAAAGGTTCGTCAATCATTTCTTTAAAAATAATTTTTAAATTTTCTTTTGTTAGTTCCCTTTCTTCTGTATTTGGTTTTTTTATACTAATTGTCATTAAAAAACTTAAAGAATCAGGTGGTGAACAGATTTTCAATACATGTTCGTAACTAAGATTTTCATCTATAATAATCCAATGAGATGGATATTTGATTTTTAACATATCTATAGAAGATTCGTAAGTTTTATAGGTTAGTTGTGGATCAACATGATGTTCTTGTTCCATATACATTCCACAATTAGAACAATATCTTGAGTTATCACTGATTAAATAATGACAACTATTACATTCAACATGCTGTTCAGATTGAGGATAAGAAGCTTTTCCACATCTTGAACAAATTTTTCCTTCTAATGGTCGAGTCTTACCACAATATCTACAGTATATGTCATTATCTTGAGAATTCTTTGATTTTATCAATTTATCAAAAACAGGATTTATTACTTGTTTTAATTGATTACTTTTGATAACCACGTGTATTTTACATTTTACAATTCCAACAATTAATAATATTATTCCAGCAAGGATTATAAGACTTCCTATTGATAAATCGATCAAAATTGCAGAAGAAAATATAGAGGCAGTATTACAATCTTCGAATAACAAATATCCAATATCATCAAAGGAATTACAATAAGATAATCCTATTTTTGCTTGGTCATATAACCAACTTGAAATACCTATAGAGGAAATTCCAATGATTAGGAGGATAATTCCGTTTATTGTTTTTCTATAGTAACCCATTTAAAGTAAATAACAGGAGAATGTTGTTATTTAAGATATTCAGAGATTTATTAAGTATAACGTTTAAAGAAATAGGCAATTATATAATAGCACGATAATAAATGAAAAAGGTTCAATAAAATTATTTACTGTTAGATGAGAGCTTTGGTATTAAAAACGAATGCACAAACACAACTTATCTACTAATGGCGTTGTAATTAGAAATTAATTCTCCTAAGGTATTCTTCATTATATTCTTTGATATTATATATAATTTTATTATTATAGAATATGAATAAAAAACTCTATGAATGTTATAAAAACTAAATTAGTAGCATTTTCAGAATTGATTTATTAATAAAGATAGTAAAGAAAAATCAGAATAAACATTCAATGAACATAAGATCAAGTATATTACCATTTACTTTTTCACCTCACAACTGTCTCCTTTGCAAATTAAACAGATATATTCATAAACATAAAATAAAATTTGTGAAGGATAAACCATTTGATTTTCATGATGCAAAATTTACCATCAAGGTTCTTACTTCCGAAACAAACGGTAGCTATACTATCCTAGATGTACTTCATCCACCTAAACTAGGTCCTGCATTACATATACATCCCGAAGGTTCAGAAACCTTTTATATAGTTGAAGGTGATTATGAATTCATTTTAGATGGGAAATCAGTAACAGGTAAATGTGGTGATGTGATTTTTGTTCCAAAAGGAGTTCCACATAAATTTGTGGTAGGACACAAGGGTGGACATGCTCTTGTAATCAGCCCTCCAGGACTTGAGTTTTATTTTTTTAAAGTAAGTGAATTACTTGACAAAGGCAAAGTTTCATATGAAACAGAATCAAGTATAGGAAAACAATATGGTCAAGTTTTCTTAGAAAACACAAAACACTGGAAATAGTAAAAATCTCAAGAAATTAAACTAATTCTTTTAAGTAACAAATATCATATCATAAATTTAAATATTCTATGAGAAACAAAGTAAAATAGACTTTTAAATTGATTTAATTGCTGTTAACAAAATGCAACATCTAGCTGTAAATCATGTTATAATAAAATAGATTTTTTTCGAAAAATTCCTTTAATAAAAATCATCCTTTCCACTCGCGATATGCAAGTACTCTTAAAAATCTCTTATCTAAAAATGATAGCTGCAGAATGGACATGGCCAATTGAACTTGTCATAGGAAATCAATCTGTAAGGTTTTTATGGATTGAAAAATAATATCTGCATTATAATATACTGTTAGGTCTAACTCATGAATGATATAACTAATAATAATGAAAATGAAGACAAATATAACAATAGTAAAAATAAGATTGATGAAAAATCTATAACATCTTACCCAGATAAAATACCTAAAGATGCGTGGATTACATTAGCAATACTAAGCTTGATTGGGCTTATAATTGTCTACGGTGAAACCATGATTATACCTGCAATTCCTGATTTGGTTAAAGATTTTAAGATACCGTATAATACTACTGCATGGATTCTTACCGCATATTTAATTGCAGGAGCGGTAGCAACTCCTATTGTAGGAAAATTATCTGATATTTATGGAAAAAAGAAAATTTTATTAATTGTTATGATTATTTATACTGTAGGAATTTCTTTTGGAATAATTTCTAACGATATTTCAACAATGATCATAGCACGCACAATCCAAGGAATAGGTATGTCTGTATTTCCTATTGCTTTTACAATAATTCGTGAAAAATTTCCAGAAAACAAGTTATCTATTGCTCAAGGAATCCTTACATCTATATTTGCAGCAGGAGGCGTTATAGGTTTATCTTTAGGAGCAACAACAATCGAATATTTTGGTTGGCGTTCTACTTTTATATCTATCTCACCTCTTGCATTGATTCTCACGTTAATTATTATGCGATTTATTCATGTTAAAGAACAAGAAAAAAATTATAATAATATAATACCATTAAGCAAAAATATAGATATTAAAGGTGCCATAGCTCTAACGGCTACTATATCTTCTTTCCTAATTTCAATCACACTATTAGGAAATTCTGATTCTGCAGATTTTAATAATACTAATAACAATAATACTATAAACTCTAGTTTGGTTATATTATTTTCTGTATTATCTATTATATCATTATTAATCTTTATATTATTTCAACGAAGGACACATATTCCTCTAATAGATCTAAATTTGTTAAAAGATAGAATACTTCTTCCAACAAACATCCTGTTAATGACTATTGGTATTTCAATGTTCATGATTTATCAAACTATATCTATACTTATAAGAAATCCTCCTCCATCGGGATTTGGAGGAAGTGCAATTGATGCAGCAAATGTACAACTTCCTTTTATGATAATCTCTTTAATAATTTCTGTTTTATCAGGTTTTTTGATATCAAGGTTTGGTAATATAAAGCCTACAATCATTGGCAGTGTCATTAGTGTTATAGGTTTTTCAAGTCTGTATATATATCATTCCACTGAACTTGAAATAATAATAAATTTGTCCATAATAGCAGGAGGCTTATCATTAGCCGAGGTGGGAGGTTTTAATATTACACTAGTTTCTGTATCACCCAAAGTAAGTGGAATATCGATGGGTATTACAGTCCTTTTGTTTCTTTTAGGAATGTCTATTGGTCCTGCCATATCTGGAATATATCTTGAAACATTTCAGTCCCCTATTATATTAAATAATATTAGTTATTCTTTTCCATCTGCATTTTCATATGATATGATCTTTTTGACATCCGCATTACTGTCTTTTATATTTTTAATTCTTGCTATACTAACTGCAAAAAAAATTAAATCTACAAAAGTAATTTCTGAACACTCTAAATATGATTCTA
>DASUZI010000043.1:0-3739 GCA_036376955.1 Nitrososphaeraceae archaeon | reverse complement strand
TAATATATTTTGCTTGTTATGATTATTACAACATTCTGTTTTTTTCCAGACAGATAGTCTAATCGTCATCGTCTGAATTATTAGTGAGTGGATTTCTAACGGTTCAGGCGATGTCAATTAATTATTAATGTATTACTCTGGCGATTTGGTGAGTTATTGTTACTTGGTTCGTTAGTTGTTCTACCATAATAAAATAGTATAATATAAAATTGACCTGATAGAAAGCAAACATCTTTGCATAGGCAAATATCTTGAGATATATCAAACCATAGCATTCTATTATTGCTTGCAGCGTAAGAGTAGTGAGCTATGGCTTTTAAAAATGTAAATAGTAGGACGATTGAAATTTCAATATCATTCCACCGCGATGTAATATATTTGTCTATAATTAGAGATATCAGGAGGTTAAATACTCTGAAATATAAGCATAAAAGAAATCTTAAGATAATACATCAAAATTTTTTCAGCTATCTTTCCAACTCCAATCAAGTAAAAACTTTAATTAGTAGTATTATTGTAACTGGCATATATCAATCCAATATAATATTTTAGTGAATTGAAGTAATTTCATATTAATATGTTGTTTAGAATAATCTTTCTTTTCTTCATCTTGTTGGAAAATGAATTATATTCGAAATACTGTATCAATATATATTAGAAAATCAATTAGGAACAAAAAATGAAGCAAAAGAATTCATTCAACAGCTCCAAAAAGTTCAATAAACATCATCATAGTGAAGAATACTTACTTTACATACGCATAAACGAAAAGGAAGCATTATGTCCTAGTTGCAACCATTCATTAAGCAGACACAAGATTAGAATTCCTCATCACTGTACAGAGAAATTATGTAAGTGTAAACTTTCAAGACTTGAAGCAAAAACAAATTATTTCAAGTGGTTTATGAAAGAAAGCAGAAATCAAAAAAATAAAGAATCGTTTCTAAAATTTAATGATGTTTAATTATTAAGGATATGAATAAAAAAAGCTAAATATATTATCGCATTTAGTTTTGAGTATGACAGATTCAATCGTCTGTCGAACCGAGCGTTCAAATCCAGCCCAGTCCATCGCTTTTCTGTTGAAAGGTTTCGCATTCACTCACATGTCAATTTATATTTCATCAAGAATTTATTACCTTTTCAATACATTTCTCGTGTATATTCTTAAGATTTTTCTTAGGATAATTAAATGATCTATACAATTGCTATTTTTTTATCATTAATAATTTTTCTTAAAATATTATTTACGTTCTTAAGAATAATTGATTGGTTTTCCGAAATATTTATGACTTGGATTTACCAAACTAGCGTACATACCTATAGATAATTGAATTTGACGGAAATACTGACTATTTGACGGTTTATTTGACAAAAATTTCATTTAAATGACGGTCGGTATGGGGTTTTGCAAAAACTATAATAATCATATAACGATTAAATTGTTTTATTCAGAAGATTATGCTAATATATATATGTCCATTGTATTGAATCATAATTTTTAAATACCCCTTTTTTTAATTACTTTTATGTATTGAAAATAGCTATTCCTGAACATATTAAATCAGCTATTATAGATTCATGGCTGATGGGTAAGACACGAGATAACATAGCATCAGAATTTAATATTAGTAAGGGTTCTGTTTCTAACATTATAGATCAATGGGAAAATAGAATTGGCTTGTTTGAGGCAAATAATCTTAGACAATTAGGATTAGCATTAAAAAAGACAGGAATATCACCCGTCCAATGCGTTCATGGCTTAAGGATTTATAACATAATCAAGCAATTGGGTATAGATGAGGACCACCTCTTTGATTTTTTAACAAAAGTCTATAATGGAAGTAAAGAACAAAAATTATTACCAGCAGATGTTGTAAGACTGGTCCAAGAGGTAAATTCCTCCCCAGAAATAAACTCATTAAAAGAAATACCTAAAAATATCTATAAAAGACGACAAGAAAAGGTAAAACTAGATGCAGAGATCTATTACAAAAAACTTGAAATCCAAAAATTGGATCATGAAAAAGAAAGAAAGAGAAAAGAGATTCAAGATTTAGAGGATGATTTAGACGCTTCTAGAAAAAAAATGCAAGATGAGAAAAAAGATTTTTTGCTATTCCAGAATGTAAAAGAGGATTTAAAGAAACATGGTATAGATATTCACATTTTAGACCCTTTAGTAGATGTTATAAAGATTTTTGATGATATGCATTTTAGACCTCTTACAATCCTCAGCGAATTTTCAGATATTAATGCATACAGAGAATTAGTAAAAAATAAAAATAGAGAAATAAAAGAGCTTGAATCGCGAATCCAAGATTTAAAAATAATAAATCAAAATTATGAAGTGAAAATATCATCAAATGAACCAATGGTTCTTTCTATAAAGCAGTTGGAGAATCTTGGGTTGAATGTTTCTTACATTAAATTTCTAGAGAAAAAATTTTCCAATTTTTCTAAAAAATTTGATCTGACAAAAGAAGAAATCAAAATTAGATTCTTTCGATATATTAGTCGTTTTGATACTCTCCTAACTCTTGAACAAGATATCTTTAAAAAGACAGATGAACTTTCTAAACTGAATAGTGAACTAGCTTCTGGAAGAAAGGCAATAGAAGATCAGCCCATTGTATTTTCTATTTTACAATATTTGCTAAATAAAGGATTAAATGAAAATGAAATTCTAACATCTTTTAAGATATTTAAAACAGATTTGTGTAATAAGATGCCTTATGGTGACAGAACTTATCTTGAACATCTCTCCACAGATGTAGATAGATATCAATCGGTAAGAGATACGTTGGAAGGCTTGAGGAACGAAATATTGAGAAAGAAGTACTATATAGACAAATTGGTAGTTCTTAGATCTAATTTAGAATCTTTTCTTTTAACGCTATTTATAACTACGCTTTATTTTTACTCTACTCTTTATTTTAACGCAAAACAGATACGAATACAAACAAATTGGAAAATTCTTTCACTCCTTAATTTCTATTATCTGCCTCTTCTCTGCATTGTAATGAAAGAGCATAAGAGTATGTTAGATCAACATTCACTCATGTTAAAACAGAAGAACAACAAGAACAAAAAAAGACAGAAGGAGAAAAACAAAAATGCAAAAAAGGCAAATAAACCAGATAAATAAATAATAGATTCCGCCAGCGTCTATTAAAATGAAAGAAAGGTCATAATAATGAGGCTTTTTACAAGGAGATGAAATGAAATTGAAATTATATTTTAGATCAAGTTTAATGAAATAACATATAACTACAGGCTTAATTTTAACTTGTTTAGTGAAAATTTTCACAATAGTTAGATAAATTAAACCAAAATAATAAAAATATTTTATAGTAAAAAATAGTTAACATAGAATGACAGCGTGTCATATTAAAGAAAATAGTATTAATAATATGAAGATTTTAAATATTTAAATCGTTTATTAGGATATTAATAATGAGAAATATAAAATTAATATATTATCATTATCAAGGAGAAAAAAGAAAAATTGAGATCAGCAGTAAAAGGAATTATAATTACAATACCTATAGTAATACTTGCATCTTTAATCTTTGTCTATTTAATCTCTCTATCATACGTATCAAGTAAAGAAATAAATGAACAAGTTGAGAATTTGCAAACTAAATACCGACAAGATTTTAGTGAAGAAATAAGAGAACATCCAGCCTACAAAGTAATAAGTGAAGTTTTAGGGGAACCTAACGTAAAAGAAATGTAT
>DASUZI010000042.1:0-19673 GCA_036376955.1 Nitrososphaeraceae archaeon | reverse complement strand
AAATATTATATCCCATTAATTGTAGATGCTGTTTCGGATTCGATCAAAGTTGATCGTAATAGGCTTTCAGAACTATTTATTGAAATAGCTGAAAAGCACGTAAAGAAAGAGATAATACCCACTGCGATAAGTAGTAAGGATAATGGCGAAACAAATGTCAGAAAGAAACAGATGATGTCAGCTAGAGAAAAAAATAGTAAAACAGAAAATAAAAATACAATGGTAAAAGAGGAAGACCTCCCACAGAATTTATCTAAAAAAGTTCTTCGAAATAAAAAAATAGAAAAATTAACTCTTGATGACTTTAACAGGAGATAAATTTATTGTCTGCTAAAAATAAAAGGCACAAAGAAATTATTAAAAAAATTCAGACTTTAATGAAAGAAATTTCAAATGATGTATTGATTGGAAAAAAAATGCCTGCTTTAGAAATTTCAAAAATAGGATATGATAATACTTTTTGGTCAGAAAAAAAGAAAATGCTGACATTAGGAGATAAAAAAGTTATAGTAAGCCCTAATTCTACAAAAAAAATTCCAACATTTTCTCAATATTTGGTTATGGCTAATGCAATTCGAAAGTTAGTCGATGAAGAGATGGAGAGTACTATTAGAGGTATGTATTATGCAACCCTAAGTACCGTGGGTGATGAAAAAAATAAAGAGAAGTTTTGGAGAAGTCAGGAAGATTCCGATGATGCTATTAAAGCAGTAGAATTAATGACTGGAATTCCCCGAGAAGAATTTTCGGTAACTTCAAAGCCAAAAGGTATGATCTCCGGTCCTATCACTCTTAATGTGGGTGGTGATATTATTGATTGTAGTCTGGGAAGTAGGGCAACTTCCCAGTTAATTCCAACTAATATATCAGATGTAGAAATTGTAGACGTTAAAGCAGACCTCGTTATGGTTGTAGAAAAAGATACTGTTTTAAATAATATACGAAAATCTGGGTTCATTCAAAAATATAATGCCATACTTATGACGGGTTCCGGAGAACCAGATAGGGCAACAAGGATGATGGTAAAAACTTTGAATGAGAAATGGAAAAAACCTGTAGTGATATTTGCTGATGCTGATCCATGGGGTTTAGGGATAGCATTACGCTATAAGATTGGAAGTGAGTCTCTAAGTTATGATAGCGATAGACTGGTAGCACCAAATGTGAAAGTATTAGGTATGATGTTTTCCGACATTTATGATTACAATATCCCAGAAGTCGCCCGACTCTCAGTTACTGCTGAAGATATCAATAGAGCAAATGACATGAAGAAGAAACCATGGTTGCAAGGAAAACAATGGCAAAAAGAATTAAATTTATTTCTGAAAAAGAAAGAAAAATGTGAATTAGATGCATTTTTTAAGCATGGTTTTAAATACTTAGCTGAACAATATTTACCAAAGAAACTTAGAGAAGCAGGAGTCATTTGATTATTTTTTTATGAATCTTAATATTTTGGTCATTTAAATAGACATTTATTTAATGAGAATCGTCAAAAACGTTTTTAAGAAATAAAGGATTTTTTAATAATATGTTGGAAGCTAAGTGTCCTAAATGTGAGAAAAAAGCAGAAGTTAATGATGAAATGACAGAAGTTAATTGTTCTTATTGTCTAACAAAAATTCCATATGAAGAGTATCTAGAAATAATGAAAGAAAAGGCACTTAATATGGGTATAGAATTTCACAATAATTGGGATAAAAATCCTTATTCATATTAGTTGTTAGAATGGGAAATTTTCAATTAAAGCTATTTCGTTATCCCAGAACCTATAAGACGCCATCTTTCGCCAATCTTTCTGCTTAAAGCAACTCGGCTGCTCTGTATAATACAAACTGGTTTTTTTAGGTTAATTTCAATTTTATTATCTTTAGTATTTGTAACTAATGCAGTAGTAGCTAAAGTGCCTATATTTATTCTGAGATTTTCATTCTTTTTAATTGGTTCAACTTTCACCGGTTCCTGAGTTCCAACTGCACTTTCGAAAAGATATGTATCAATGGAAACATCATAGATATCTTGAGGTAATGTTCCTGGTTTACCAACTACAGAACCGATAAGTGAATCACTCTTTACTAAAGATGGATCTAAGATTGTCCCAATCGACACTAGTCCACCAGGTTTTACATTATTCACTAAACCCGCACCTGTTCCTAGACTAGAAATTTTAGAATATATAGGAGAATATTTTCCTTTGTTATTAATATTACCAGGTCTCATTTCAATTTCATCACCCAAGTTAAATTCTCCTTGAATTAACGCTCCACCAATAGCACCCCCATGAATCGAACCGACAGGCATTCCTGGCTTGTTAATATCAAAAGAACGCAGAACATGCATTATTGGAAATGTTTGCCTATTCCTCTGAGGTGTATGAATATTTTTCTCTATCGCTTCAATTAATATATCAATATTGAGATTGTGTTGAGCAGAAACTGGTATAATTGGAGCATTTTTGGCTACACTATTATCAACAAAATCTTTTATTTGCTCATAATTTTTTACTGCTTCATCTTTTTCTGTGAGATCTACCTTGTTTTGGACAATTACAATCTGTTTAATTCCTAGTACTTCTAGAGCCAACATATGTTCTCGAGTTTGTGGGCGAGGTACTGCTTCATTGGCAGCGACAACAAGAATTGCGCCATCCATAAGAGCGGCTCCGGATAACATATTGGCCATTAAACTTTCATGACCTGGCGAATCAACAAAACTAGCCACTCTCGAAAGTTCACTTTCTTGTCCACAATTATTACATTGTGGCTTGGTGGAATAACATTCTGGAGAGGGACAAGACTTGCATTTGTAAAAAGCAGCGTCAGCGTATCCTACCTTTATAGTTATACCCCTCCTTAGTTCTTCGCTATGAGCACTAGTCCAAATTCCAGTTATAGCTTCAATTAAAGTGGTTTTCCCGTGATCAACATGTCCTGCTGTGCCTATATTTACATTAGGCTGATATCCGTATTCACGAACATACCAATCAGGAAGAGTATCTTTCCAATGCAACAGCGAATAAAGAATTATTGAGGGATATTAAGGTAATTGATAACTACTTTTAAAACTCATTTATTTTTTGGAATCACTGTTATTAGTTTCTATATTGTCTGGTTGAGATTTAACTATATCAACCCCATCTAAAATACAGTTCAGTTGATAGATTTCCTCAGTAATCATATTTCCTCTTATCAATTTTCTGACTCTTTTTCCTTCAGTAGAATCCCGCATACCAACTCCAGTGTGTAATAAAACATATTTTTTGACGCCACCATGGAGATCAGATCTCATAGGAGTACCAGATTTATCGCTACCTCCTGTTATTTGTAATTTACCTCCTGCTAATCCTACCAGAGAAGAATCAAATGTGTCACCTATTTTTGAACCTAAAAATGGTTGAGCATCTTTATCTTTAAGTTCATGTGATAAGCTTTTACCTAATTTATCCGAAATAACTATTTTAAAATTAACCAATGAACATCCTAAGAGTAATATTATTAATTAACCTTTTGCAAAAAAGTTAAAATTTGAATTAGCATTATCTTTAAAAATGAAGAAAGAACAAGAAAAAGAGATTACAATTTGTCCCATTTGTGAAAAAAAAATGATTGCTATTCAGGTCTGTCACTTAAGGTGTAATAATTGTGGAGCCGAGCTAACTTGTTCTGATAAAGGTCATTTTTGGTGAAAACTTATCTTTTTTTAAAGCGTTTATTATTTAATCAATTATTAGTTGCCAGACTTCACATCAAAATGTAAAGACATCGTCTTCTTTGACCGCTTTAATTGTTTTCTGTTTGTTTTTCCATATTCTTGATGGAAAAAATTTTCATTAAACAATTGTAATTATGGCCACTTGGTTATATGTTCAATACTGAGGATAATCTATTAAATGTCCTAAATGTAATTGATATCAGAATTTAAGTCAAATTATATCTAACCTTGGTATTACTATTGTAGTGTAATCATATAATAAATTGATATTACTACACATATTTTATAATTAATATGAACATTTAAAGAGGCTTTCTGAATCTTTGATAAAAACTCGATATATCTAATAATTTCTTTTTAATTTATGTGTTGATTTAAGAATTATCTCTCCGAAAATCATCTTATGAGGATTAAAGAAAAGTTCTTCAAACACTGTTCTATAATAATGCATAGATTTTGAAAAATGAAGATATATATAGATTATTATAGACTATAATTTATCAATTAGATGGCTTTTAATGATATAAAAACCATTAGGAAACAAAATGATTAAATATTTGTATTTTGTATAGTCACATCGGTAGTAAAATGGCAGCAAGAAGAAATACTAAACCAAAAAAAGAAACTCCCAAGGAACCAAAAGAAATTATTATTAAACCAGCTAAGGAAATAAAAGAAACAAAATCAGTTCCTATAACTGTAGAATTAAATATCCTTAAAGTTCTCATAAACGAACGTCCTCTTATACCTTTATTGAGAGTATTAAAGAAGAACAAAGAATTGCACACAAGAGAATTACTTATCACGATGGGAAGTTGGGGATATGGACAGTCCTTAATGAAACGAGCTACAAATTTAGGTTTGATTGAAAGAAAGGTAAAAAAAGAGAAATCAAGAGGTCGAGGTAAACCAAGAATATATAACGCTCTGACTAATAAAGGCAGAGAAGTGGTAAAATTAGCAGATAGAATAGGCTACGAAAAGTAATATATTTCAAAATAACATTTCCTTTTTTTATATTTTAAACTTTTCTGACTTTACTAGTAAGTTCACCAATTGAGTTATTGAGGAATATCAATGAATATCCTTTGTGACACTAGTTTCTTAATGGTTCTAGTCACAAAACCGCTCAAGCTGTTGGATAGTATTGTAATACGTTACGGAAAAATAAATTTTCAAATCCCAGATGTAGTAATAGATGAACTAAAGAATCATGCAAAAAAAAGATCCTATAAACGATCTCAAATTGCAAAAACGGCTCTTGAGGTAACAAAAGGATTTGAAATTGTCCATACAACTAAATCGAACTATACAGATGATAGTATTTTAGATTATGCAATTAATTATAAATGTGCAGTTGTAACCCTCGACAAAAATCTCATTCAAAGATTAATATCTTCAAATATACTGGTCTTTTCATTACGAAATAATAAATTACTAATTATGAATCCTTAATAAATAAACAACTTTAAATTCTCAGGCAAAGTACTATTTATGTGCAAGTAAATAATATAGAATTTAATTGGTTAGGACATGATGGTTTTAAATTAGTTACCCCCGATAATAAAGTAGTCTATATTGATCCTTATAAAATATCTGAAGTACATCATAAAAAAAATGATGCAGAAATAGTATTGATCTCCCATAATCATTTTGATCATCTTAGTATTGAAGATTTAAGACATGTGATAAATGAAAAGACGATGATAATTGCAGCATCCGAATGTATTGAAAAATTAAAACAGGAAGGCTTTAAAAATGTTAAAAATGTAGAACCTGGACAGACAATTGAGGAAAGGGGTGTTAGTATCGAAATCGTCCCAGCTTATAATACCAATAAAAATTTCCATCCAAAAGATGATAAAAAGATTGGTTTTATCTTCTCCTTCGATAAAATGTTAAAAATATATCATGCTGGTGATACTGATAAAATACCTGAAATGAGTGAGTTTAAACCTGATATTGCACTCGTCCCGGTCTCAGGTGTATACGTAATGTCAGCAGATGAAGCAGCTGATGCTGTAAATAATCTCATAAAACCATCTAAATTGGCTATTCCTATGCATTATGGAACCATAGTAGGAAGTTTAGACGATGCAAAAAAATTCAAAACGTTAGTTAAAATTTGTCCGGTCGAGATTTTAGCTCAAGAATAACTATGGATTTGAAAAATACATATTTCTTTATCACTAGGTATAAACTTACATAATTTTGAAAAGCATTTCCATGTGATATTATCATCCCCTTTTTCTACTTATATTGAAAATCATTAAGGTAATTATATATGGAATATTATTCTCAAATTTTTATTTAATTTCGATATTATAACAATAATAATCGTATAGGAACAAGCAACTTATTTATGGTTATACTTTGAACTATACATTACGGATAGCGTTAAATTTTTTGTCCAATTAGATTAATTCTGTCATGAAATTATAATTTTAGTAAATATTCTTGGTATATACATATTACCCAGTAGAAGCCGAAGATTTATGTGAGAGAATAAAAATTTAATCAATATGGTAAAAACTGAATCCTCTCAAAGGTTGAAAACAGGCGAAAAAGCTCCGGATTTCAATTTGATAGGTATCGACGGAAAACTTTATTCTTTAAATGATTTTAATAGTAAAACTCTCTTAATAATATTTATCAGTAATCATTGCCCATTTGTAAAGGCAAGAATGAGAGATATTATAGACTTACAATATAAATTCAATAATGATGAACTTCAAATTGTAGGAATCAATAGTAATGATCCTAACTACGAAGGAGAAGGATTTGATAATATGAAAAAGTTTTCAAAGGAATACAATATTACTTTTCCCTATTTAATCGATGAAACTCAAGAAATCGCAAAAGCGTATGGAGCTGTCTGTACACCTGATCCTTATCTCTTTGATCAACAAAAAAAGCTTGTTTTCCACGGTAAAATAAATGATGATGACAGTCCTGAAAAAACTTCAACAAAAGCGATAATGAATGAGAATATCCAAAAAGTATTAAAAGATGAAAAAATCGTCAAGGATTTTGACCCATCTATTGGTTGTTCTATAAAGTGGAAGAGTTAATTAAGTTCTACTTCTATTTATTTTTTTTATGCAATCTTTATTTGGTAAACAAGATTGTTTGAATTTCCATTAAAATCAGGTTTTTCTCCTGATGGCGATCAGCCAAACGCAATAGACAGATTAACTGATGGTATTTTACTTAGAAAAGGTAAGTCGGTTCAAACCTTGCTTGGAGTTACTGGTAGTGGCAAAACTTTTACTATTGCAAATCTCATTTCAAGAATAAAAAAAAATACTCTTGTAATTTCTCACAATAAAACATTAGCCGCTCAACTTTATTCCGAGTTTAAAGATTTTTTTCCATCTATAAATGTAGGATATTTTGTTAGTTTTTATGATTACTATCAACCTGAAAGTTATATTCCCCAGACAGATACGTACATTGAAAAGGATACAGCGGTAAATGAAACTATTGAAAAAATGAGGTTAGAGGCAACAGCAATGTTAATGTCTGGCGAGCCAACAATAATTGTCTCTACCGTCTCATGTATTTACTCATTAGGTTCACCATCAGAGTGGGAAAGAAATGCACTCACAATAGCCGAAGGCGATATTATAAATAGAAAAGAAATAATTAAAAAATTAATTGAATCAAGATACGAAAGAAATGATACCTCCCTTACCCCTGGTAATTTTCGAGTTAAGGGTGAAATTATTGATATAATTCCTGGCTACTCTAATGATTTAATTCGAGTCACCCTGTTTGATCAAGAGATTGAAAAAATAAGTATTCATGATGCTATAACGTTAAAAAGAATAAGAGATCTAAATAAGGTTACAATATTTCCAGCTAAACACTATATAACAGACAGAAGAGTGAGAGAAAACGCAATAAGCAATATAAAAAAGGAACTAAAAGAATGGCTTCCTAAATTAGAAGGAGAACTGGAAAAAGAGAGATTATCTTCCAGAACAAAATATGATATTGAAATGATAAATGAACTAGGATATTGTTCAGGTATAGAAAATTACTCTCGCCATTTTGATGGTCGAAAAGTAGGAGAGCCACCATATTGTTTATTGGACTTTTTCGGAGATGATTTCTTACTAGTAATCGATGAATCCCATGTGACACTTCCTCAGTTAAGAGGAATGTATAATGGAGATCATACCAGAAAACAAATGCTTGTTACATATGGATTTAGACTCCCTAGTTCATTTGATAATCGTCCACTAAAATTTGAAGAATTTGAAAGATATTTGAGAAAAGTAGTTTTTGTGTCAGCAACTCCTGGTCCCTATGAATTAAAGTCCAGCTCCAACGTTGTAGAACAATTAGTTCGACCAACAGGATTAGTCGATCCTATGGTAGAGATTAGATCATCAAAAAATCAAATTGACGAACTAATTATTGAAATTCAGAAAAGAGTGACGAAGAATCAAAGAACACTGGTAACAACTTTAACAAAAAGAATGGCTGAAGACCTGGCAGAGTTCTTGTCAAAAAAAAACATTAGAGTAAGATATTTACATTCAGAAATTGAAGGACTAGAACGTACAGAATTAATTCGTCAACTAAGATTAGGTGAATTCGATGTGCTAATTGGTATCAATCTCCTAAGAGAAGGATTGGATATTCCAGAGGTTTCTCTTGTTATCATTTTAGATTCTGATAAAGAAGGTTTTTTACGCAATGATATCAGTCTTATACAAACATTTGGAAGAGCTGCTCGAAACATAGATGGAACCGTAATAATGTATGCAGATAAAATTACAAAATCAATGGAAAATGCCATAGTTGAAACTAATAGAAGGCGAACAAAACAAATAGAATTTAACAAGTTACATCGAATAACACCTATATCTATATCAAAGCCACTAGTTAAGGATAAAAATTCCCAAAGTCAACATGAGTTTTTTAAATCGATGAGCAAAAATGACTTAAGAAAGCTCTCCATAGAAACGGAAGTTTTGATGAATAAGTATGCTGAAGAACTTGAATTTGAGAAAGCGATACAACTTCGAGATAGATTAAAAAAAATAAAACAGGAAATGGGAATAATAGAGGTTCAGTAGATCATGATAGATAAACTGATTGTTAGAGGTGCTAAACAACATAATCTAAATAACATAAATATTGATATACCGAAAAATAAGATTGTAATCTTTACTGGACTATCTGGATCTGGTAAATCTACCCTAGCCTTCGATACCATTTATGCAGAAGGTCAGAGAAGATATGTAGAGTCCTTATCAGCTTATGCCAGACAGTTTCTTGAACTTATGGAAAAACCAGAGGTAGAATCTATTGAAGGATTATCTCCCGCCATTTCGATACAACAGAAAACTACTAATAGGAATCCTCGGTCAACAGTAGGAACGGTAACAGAGATTTATGATTATCTAAGACTATTGTTTGCAAAAATTGGGGAGCCTTATTGTCCAAATTGTGATCGAAAAATAGAAAGTCAAACATTAGAATCGATTACAGAATCAGTAATTAGGTTATCTACCGAAAAATCACTATTAATTATTCTAGCTCCATTAATTCAAGGAAAAAAAGGTTCATTTGATAAATTATTTCAAGAATTATTTGAAAAAGGATATTCAAGATTAAGAATTGATGGACAATTTGTTACTTTAGATGACTTGCTTGATAAATCTAAAGATGCAAAATTTTATGATAAAAAAAATCCAAAATTAGGAGATCTCGAAGAATTTAACCTACCAAAACAAAAGAAACATAATATAGACGTTGTAGTAGACAGAATCAAACCCTCTATAAATGAAAAAAGTAGAATATTTGAATCTGTACAAAATGCAGCAAGCTTAACAAACGGTTTAATTCTTACTCTAATAGATAATAAAGAATTTTTATTTTCTAGACACAATGCCTGTCCTTTTTGTAAAATTAGTATAGGAAATATTGAACCAAGATCATTTTCCTTCAACTCTCCATTTGGAGCATGTGAGGACTGTAACGGTCTAGGCATTAAAATTGAATTCGATCCTGATCTAATAATTCCTGATAAAAGTAAAAGTATTATAGAAGGAGCAATTAAACCATGGCAAGGAAAGTTTGCGACTTTTAGGTCATCTATGTTAAAAGATGTAGGTAAAAAATTCGGATTTAACTTAAATACACCTATAGAAAAAATGAACTCAAAACAAATAAATGTAATATTATATGGAACAAATCAAAATATTTACTACAAATATGAATCAAAATATTCACAAAGCAAGTGGGAGTATGAAAGTACTTTTGAAGGAGTTATTCCCAATTTACAAAGATTGTATAATAGTACGGAATCAGATACCAAAAGAGAAATGCTTGCACGATTCATGAATGAACGAGAATGTGATAAATGTTCTGGAAAGAGACTAAAGAAGGAATCATTGTCAATAAAGTTATCTGAAAAATCTATAATGGATGTAGGAGATTTACCAATTGATGAATGCTACGATTTTTTTAATACATTAGATCTTGATACTACCAAAAAATATATTGCAAAAAATGTGTTAAAGGAGATAAGATCTCGACTAGAATTTTTACTTAATGTAGGACTTAATTATCTAACATTAAATAGATCAACTTCTTCACTCTCTGGAGGAGAATCTCAAAGAATTAGACTTGCAACACAAATAGGTTCAAATTTAACTGGTGTCCTTTACGTATTGGATGAACCAACAATAGGACTACACCAAAGAGACAATGATAGATTGATCAAAACTTTAAAAAGACTTAGGGATTTGGGCAATTCTCTTATAATTGTTGAACATGATGAAGATGTAATAAGGAATTCTGATTGGATAATAGATATCGGTCCTGGAGCTGGCATCCACGGCGGAAAAATAGTTGCTCAAGGAATTTTGAATGAAATAACAGAGAATGAGAATTCATTAACTGGTAAATATTTGAAAGGGGAGAAAACTGCAACTCTTCCTTCAAAAAAAAACCACTTCACTAATTTTATTACTTTACATGGTGCAAAAGAGAATAATTTAAAAGCAATAGATGTAGAAATTCCTATTGGATGTATTACAATAGTCACAGGAGTTTCCGGATCTGGAAAATCGACACTTGTAAATGAGATTCTTTTTAAGGCTGTATCGAGTTATTTTGGGTCCAATGAAATACCTGGAAAATATGATTCAATAAGCGGTATAGAAAATATTGATAAGGTTATTGGAATTGATCAATCTCCAATTGGTAGAACTCCTCGTTCCAATGCAGCTACATATGTTAACGCCTTTACACCAATAAGGGAGATTTTTTCTAAAACTATTATGGCCAAAGAGATGGGTTATAACCCTGGAAGATTTTCTTTTAATGTAAAAAGTGGCAGATGCGAATCATGTGAAGGATGTGGGGTAAAGCGTATTGAAATGCAATTTTTACCTGATGTATATGTAAAATGCAATGAATGTATGGGAAAGCGTTATAATTCTGAAACATTGTTAATAAAATACAAGGAAAAGACGATAGACGATATATTGAATTATACAGTAGAAGAGGCAATGGACTTTTTCCAAAATATACCTATTATATATAAAAAATTAAGAACCTTATTTGATGTTGGTTTGGGATATATTAAATTGGGTCAACCCGCTACGACTTTTTCCGGAGGAGAAGCACAAAGAATTAAACTGGCTGCCGAACTTTCGAAGAGGGACACGGGTAAAACCCTCTATATTCTAGACGAACCAACTACAGGACTTCATTTTGAGGATGTTAAGAAATTGCTTAGAATTTTAAGTAGATTAACCTCTTTGGGAAATACAGTGGTTGTCATTGAACATAATTTAGATGTCATTGCTAGTGCAGATTGGGTAATCGATTTAGGACCAGAAGGAGGAAGTGATGGCGGACGATTAGTAATTGAAGGACCTCCAGAAAAAATAATATCTCATGACAACCTGAGCCATACAGCTAAATATTTGAAGAAAAAGTTATTGAATTCTAAACCCATTGAGGTGAATTATTAAAAATTCGGAATGTCTACATTTAACCTTATCAATGAAGGAAAAAAGATTCCAAGTAACCCAGGCATCTATTTAATGAAGGATAGAACAGGAAAAATAATTTACATAGGAAAAGCCAAAAATTTAAAAAATCGTATCAACAGTTATCGCAATCTTAATCAGAAAAATCATATTAATAATAAAGATAAGAATTTTTGGAAAACACAAATATTGATAAATAAAGTACAGGAGATTGATTTTATCCTAACGGATAATGAAGTTGAAGCATTTCTTTTGGAATCTAATTTGATTAAAAGATATAGACCTGTCTTTAATATTGAGTTAAAAGATCAACAAAGATACACATATTTAAAAATTACAAACGAAAAATTTCCCAGATTATTAGTTGCTAGAAGAAATAGGAGAGGAGATTTTCAGGGTCCTAAAGGAGAGGTTATTGGTCCATTTGTCTACGGAAGTTCAAGATTTCTTTCTTTAGGAATATTGAGAAAATTATTCAAGGTAAGGATATGCAATAGACTCCCAAAAAAGCCTTGTTTAGAATACTTTATTCATAATTGTGATGCACCATGTATTAATAACATCAGTGAAGAAAAATATTTAGAAAATATTAAATTATTAAAAGATATCCTTAATAAAAAAAATGGTTTAGAAAATTTTATTGAAAATTTAAAAACGGAAATGAATGCTGAGTCAAAGAACCAGAACTATGAACGAGCAAAAGAAATTCGTGATACTCTAAAAACTATAGAGCCTTTATTAATCAATCAAAAAATGGATTTAAAAAATAGAAGAAACGAAGAATACATAGGTATCAAAACAGATATTTTATCAGGGGTTTCGCATATTCTCATCTTTAGAAGAGTTAATGGCGTTATAAGTGACCAAAAAAAATATTATTATGAATTAATTGGTGATAATAATTTCTCTACGTTTTTACTTCAATATTATACAACATCACCTCAAATTCCCTACAAGATCTATGTAAACGAAATTCCTGAATCGAAGAGAACTTTAGAAGTAGCTTTAGAAAAATTATCCAACCATATGGTGAAGATTATAAAAGTTACATATTCGGTTAAGAATGAAAAAAAAGATTTAATGAATTTAATCTTAAAGAATTTATCACTTCAGATTGAAGGAAAATATAATCAGTCCGTTATAGAACTTAAAAACGCTCTTAATTTAAAGGAATTTCCTTTCATCATTGACTGTTTTGATGTATCAAATTTTGGGACATCATTTGCAGTTGGGGCATGCGTAAGATTTGTTAATGGATATCCCTATAAGAATGGATACAGGAGATTCAAAATAAAAACATTACAATCCAAACAGGACGATTATTCAATGATCAAAGAAATAGTACACCGAAAATATATTTTACATAAAAATTCGATAGATGCTGAAAAAATAAATAATGATAATAATAATATTAACTCTTACATAAATAATAATAAAATAGACACGTCTTTTCCAAATCTCATTGTGATTGATGGAGGAAAAGGCCAACTTACTACAGCAAAATTTGTCTTAAACAAAATGTGTTTGAATATACCAATTATTTCTTTAGCAAAAGAAAATGAAGAAATATACACCATTAACTCTAGAAAACCTTTGCAAATTTCAAGGAAGAGTACTGCATTGCATTTACTTCAATCTATAAGAGATGAGGCACACAGATTTGGTTTGGCTTATAATATAAAATTAAGAACAATAAATTAAAATAATATTCATTAATCCTCTACAAAAAATTTATTAGGTAAAATATTCAATAGGTCATAATCTCCAAAAAACGTAATAGAAGAGAATTAACAAATATAATCAAGAAAAAGATAATTATCTAAATATTATATCCAAACATGAAATGCATATTCCTCGAATAATTATTGCTGGGACGAGCAGTGGAGTAGGAAAAACCTCAATAACTTTAGGAATTCTTTATCTACTAAAAAATCTTGGCTTCAAAATTCAATCTTTTAAAATCGGTCCAGACTTTATTGATCCCTCATATCATGAGTTTGTTACTAATACTCCTTCTTATAATCTTGATTCATGGTTAATGGGTAAAAAAGGAGTAATAAATACATTTGAGAAATATACTAGAGGAAAAGACATAGCAGTTATTGAAGGAGTAATGGGTTTATTTGATGGGGCTGGAGGTAAAAATGATTTTGCGAGTACCGCTCAAATAGCGAAAATATTAAATTCTCCAATAATATTGGTAATCGATGCAAGTAAAGCTGCAAGATCCATAGCTGCTATTGCTTATGGATTTTTGAATTTTGAGAAAGGATTAAGAATAAAAGGAATTATTCTTAATAAAATATCGAGCAACAGGCATTTTTATTTTATTAAAGATGCTTTCGACACCAAAATAAAAATACCAATTGTGGGTATCATATATAAAAAAAGCGAATTAACTTTTTCAGAAAGACATTTGGGATTAATTCCTAGGGAAGAATTAGGAAATAAAAAACGAAAAGAGGTGTTAAATTCAGCCAGGATCATATCAGAATCTTTAGATGCTGAAAAAATTGTTAGTTTAATTAGACATTTAAAAAATGAAAAGGTTACAAAGAAAAAAAATATTAATGATGGAGAACAAAATGACCATACTATTAAAATTGCAGTTGCCTTAGACGCATCCTTTAACTTTTATTACAAAGAAAATTTGGATATGTTACAAAAAAAAGGAGCACAACTTGTTTTTTTTAGTCCTTTAAATGATTTTAGGTTACCAGAAGAAGTGGATGGAATTATGATAGGCGGTGGATTTCCAGAAATATTAGCGAGAAAGTTGAGTAAGAATCAATCTATGATTAAGGCTATTAAAAAATTAGCTGAAGATGAGGTACCGATCTATGCTGAATGCGGAGGTTTAATGTACCTCTCGAGATCGATAAGAGAAGGACCGTGTATATATAATAAAAAGAAAAGTCTAGAATCAAGAAAAAATTATAATAAGACTTATAAAATGATTGGCTTAATAGACGCTCTTACAGAAATGAGAGATCAATTAACTCTCAACTACACACAAGGAAGAGTAATCAATGAATCAATTTTTGGAGATTTTGATAGGTTTAGAGGTCATGAATTTCATTTTTCTGTGATGGTCAATATTTCTAACGACTCTAAATTTTCATATTATTTAAATAAAGGAAAAGGGATTACAAACCAAAAAGATGGTATTGTAGTTTATAATACCTTAGCGTCGTATACCCATCTTCATTTTTCCAATACAAAATTGCCAGAACAATTTATTCTAAAGTGTAAAAATATTTCAAGAAAATAAAAATCACCTTCGGGCTTAAATTTTTTTAGTGATAAATTTAAATTTATTCAATCTTAACAATAGAGCGAATTAGTTATTGAAAGCCTTAAAATTATTCGCCGATAAAACAATATCATTAGTTGAGATTGATGAACCAAATTTACAAGACAAGGAAATATTAATAAACTTAGGGTCGTGTGGAATTTGTGGATCGGATATCCGAAATGTTTTTGCTGATTCTTGCAAACCAACTTCAAAATTAGGTCATGAGATAACTGGAACAATTGTTAAAGTTGGTAAAAGCTATGATGGAAAACACTACGAAGGAAAGCGAATTTTTGTAAATCATCACGCTCCATGTAATAGTTGTTATTATTGTACTCGTGGCAATGAAACAATGTGTGATAAATTTACTGATAATATCTTTCCATGTGGTATATCAGAGAAAATTATTCTTTCAGAATGGATTGTGAATAATCAGAGTATATTTGAACTTCCTGATTCGATGAGCTTTGAAGAAGGGTCAATGATTGAACCTCTTGCTTGTTGCATTCGAGGATGGAACAAAATATCTTTTGTGAAAGGCGATTCAGTATTAATATTTGGGATCGGGCCAATCGGTATTCTCCATGCCATGTTAGCTAAACTGTATGGTGCTTCAGCCATATATTGTATTGATATCAATCAAAATAAAGTGGACTTTTGTAAAAAGATAAACCTGGGAATTTGTATAAATGGACTGACATCAGAGATTGATAATTTAGTTAAGTTGAACGACCAACTTCGTCCTGATTTAATCATTATCGCTACTTCAGATATGAGTGTCTTAGGTAAATCACTTGATATCATAAGAAAAGGAGGGACTATCTTACTTTTTGGAGAACCACAAAAAGAGGTCGATGTTAATGTAGATCTTGGTAAACTTTACTCAAAAGAAGTGAAAATTATAACAACATATGCTGCTACTAATAAGGAAATAAACCAAGCATTACAAATGATAACTAAATTGGAAATTGATGTAAATAAATTAATAACACATAGGTACAGTATCGCAGACTCTAAAGATGCCTTTGAAAAAGTACATGGTAAAAATGATGTTATTAAAGCAGTTATAATAAATAGATGATACTTAGTAAGTTTAAATTGAAATTAGATATAAAATAATCTGTTATTATTCAACTTTTATTCCTTTCCAAAAAGCCACATAGTTTTTTATATTTCGAGCTTTGTCCAACGGTTCTGGATAATACCAGGCTGAATCTTGATTAATATCATCATTTACTTTGATTGTATAATAACTCGCAATCCCTTTCCATCCGCACCTTGTATGGGTTTGACTCTCAGAAAAAAATTTTCTATTAATTGATTCAGGCGGAAAATAATGATTACCTTCAATACTTACGGTCAAATCACTTTCAGCCAAAATTACATCTTTCCAAATTGCTTTCATATTTATATTGAAATATATTCTCCATTAAAAGATTACTTGACTGAATCTTAACAATATCGCAATTATCTGTAGATTAATTATAGTAAAAAAGTTAGATATTTTATTTAATAAATTATTAATTTAATCAGTTTATTTAAGTATTCTAAAATTTTTTTTATTATTGCTCGATGGTTTTTTTTTAATGCTTCATTCATTTTCTTAAAACTTGCGACGATATCATCTTCCATTTTTCTAGGAGTAAACCTGACACCAATCCCAGAGAATATTTCTTTATTCACAAAATTGACTCTATTGTCAGAAATTTTTTCGATTATGAATACTCTCTCACCTGAAAAAATCTGAGAGAAAAGGAATTTTCCTTTCCATCGTAATTCTTGGTTTGGAATGATTTTAATGATTTTCGGATGATATACTCTATTCTTTCCTCCTACAGTAAGAAGATGAACTTCTAATTGGTTTCCAATTAAAGGCTCTCCTTTTATTTTTTGAAGTATAGGATTCCATTGATAATAATTTTTAAAATCGGTAAGTACACTCCACAATATCTCAGGTCTTGAATTTATTTGTATTTCGGTGTTAAGCTCTTTCAATATATAAATCAGTTATCATCTTAGTTTTAAGATTTGCTTACCTTTGAATTCGAATGGAAGGTGTATATTATTTAAATTTATTTAAGTATAACAACATTAATGCATTTATTATCGAAGAAGCTACAGAACTTCCTCCTTTTCTACCAATGTTAGTGATATGTGGAATTCTAGTTTTGGAGAGTTCTATTTTTGACTCAACTGCAGATACAAATCCTACAGGGACTCCAATTACTAACGAAGGTATTGTTAACTTCTCAATAACCATTCGAATAACTTCATGTAGTGCTGTTGGAGCATTCCCAACTACGATTATTCCTCCTTGCATTTCTTCTCCTAAATTTCGCATGGCGATTTCAGCCCGGGTTTTATTTAGTCTCTTAGCTTCAAAAATAATATTATCATCAGATATGTTGCAGATACATTTTAAGTTAAGTTTTTTAAGTGAATTTTTTGAAATGCCAGCACGTACCATTTCTACATCTGTAATTATATTACATTTATTTTCAATAGCCTGGAAACCAGATAGAATTGGAGCATGGTTAAACAATAGTTTTTGTTTGCCAGCAAAATCAAAATCTGCAGTGGCATGAATGACACGTCTAACAATTTCCCATTCGAATTCCTTAGTATAGGTGTGCTTTCCAATTTCCTCTTCGATTATGTCAAAGCTATTTTTTTCAATATCAAAGGATTTACTAGACATCGATCTAGTATCAGGATTCTCAATCATTTCTTTCATAAACAATTCTTTTTTCAACTTCATTAGCTCGCAGCAAAATAAGGTTAACCATATTATCATCAACTCCAATATGATCCGCTATAAGAATATTAGTAAAGGAATGACTTTTCAATGCTATTTTAACTTCATTTATTACGTCATGTTTAATATGTATACCTTTATGTAAGAAATATGGCATTATTAAAACAATTTTGGGGTTTTTTTTGATAACAGAATTAATACCTTCTTGTATGGTCGGTCCCTCTAGTTCGAGAAAACAATGTTCAACATTTCTATAAGAATTTTTTATACTATTAATTGTAAAAATAAAAGCTTCAGTTGCTCTTCTGTCTGAACTCCCATGACCAATAACAAGAACATCACACTCTTTATCTTTAAGTCGAATGTCATTAAGAAATTTTAATTTAGTTAATCTATCGATTATTACAAACTTGAGAACGTCAGAATAACAAAGAGGTTTTGTGATTACTAGTTTAACTTGTTTATCTTTAGAAATGGTGGCAGTTTTTTTTACCGCATCTTTTAATTTCATTCCAGGATAGAGAAAATAAGGCATTACAGTTATCAAATCAACATTTTCTTTTATACAATTTCTAATTCCTTCATCAATATATGGTGGTATGACTTCCAAGAAACAGAAATTTGAATAGATATAGCCTCCTTTTTCTTTAGCTTGATTTGATATCTTTAATAATTCATCCTGCACCTCAAGTTCTTTGCTTCCTCTATCTATTATCAAAAGTGCCTTTCTCATTGGTAGTTCATCCTACATACAGATATTGTTAAATTGGGAGGAAATTTTTGTTTTGGGATAAGTAAGGTTCCATGGGAAAGTAATATTGATGAAGCTTCAGAAACACTGGCTACACCCTCGAACTTTCTAACTGTATCAGAAGGATTTGGTACTGAAATCCGTTCTAGTTCTTCTTTTTCAAAAAGATACAAAGGAATATTGAATTCTTTTGCGAATTCATTTAATCCCTTTACTGGAATTTTCTTTTTAATTGACGAAAGACTTTTAATTGAAGCAAAGCTCAAATTATTTTTAGAGAAAATCGACTTTATACCATTTACAATATCATCTTTTGTTGTGTCCCAATGGATTCCTATGCCAATTACTAGAGTTTTTGGTCTATATATAACGGATTTTGCAAGGATCGCATTATCCGTAATGATTTTATCTGTAATAATCAAGCCTCCTTTATATGAATCCTCTTTGATATTTTCCATATTTTTAATCATAAAAACATTGGAAGGTAAGTTCTTAAGATCCCACCAGGTACGCTCACCTACATCTTGGAAGAGTGCTATTTTTTCCTCGTTTACCATATATGCACTTATTTTTGTAACATTTTCAAAGTTATCTATAACCCAACCTAATTCGTTACCAATTAAATCCACGCTAATTGTATTATTTACGTCAGCAGCGGTAGTTATTACGGGTAGAGAATTTAGAAAACTAGATACATATCTAGACAAAGCATTGGCCCCTCCTAAATGACCAGATAAAGTACTAATAACAAAAGTGGCTTTATCATCAATAACCAACACAGCTGGATCCGTTTTTTTATCCACTAGAAGTTTTGAAATTAATCTTATTACTGCTCCTAAAGAAAAAATACAAATCAAAGCATCATATGAATGGAATAGATCTTCTATTTTTTTTTGAGTAGATTCTTTAAACCAAATAATATTAGAATTCTCATTGTATAACTTGTAGGGAACAAATATTTCTGCATTAAAAATATTTTTTTTGATAAGTTCAGATATCTTTATACCATTTTTAGTTATGGCTAGAACTGCAATTTTCTCTTTCAACCATTAAAGTTATCAAATAGTCAAAATTAATTCTTTGCATATATTAATCAATAAAGATCTGGTTAATAAATGAAGAATCCAGATTTTTATAGAACAAAAT
>DASUZI010000041.1:0-3524 GCA_036376955.1 Nitrososphaeraceae archaeon | reverse complement strand
AATCTCATCTATTTGTAGTAATTATGTCATCAGCATATCGATTCGCTTTTGAAAGACCTCTCGATATTTGGGTCGTTGTTGGACTGCGAACAGGTGGACTTGAGGTTAAGTTAAGGAATTTGCTATTGCCATTTTATAGGTGTTTTATCTTATATAATTAGAGAAAAATATTCTCGCTCGAAAAATGTACTCTCTCCCTCTCTTCAACTAACTTGCCAAAATATAATGATAATTGATAATAAGAAAGGAAGAAAAAGAAGAAAAAATTAATTATGAAAATATTTCGGCGAGATATCCAGCAACTGCATTTCCTGTCAGTTCACAATATGAAACAAAAACGTCATATATTTTACCTTGCCAATAATTATTTCTAAAAGTAAATATCTTTTTAATATTAAATGTTTAACAATTTTAATTGTGTTATTAAGACTCTCAAAGAAGGGCGTTTAAGTCTAATAAACTCGTCTTAAGGTTCTATTTTCACGTTCCACGCTAAACTACTGGGCCCTAGAAAGCTACGGGCCCGTCGGGAGTAGTGCCCTCCATGTAGTGGGGTTCTATTACATCATATTTAGCTTTTATTATTAGAAACTTAATTTATTGAATGTACAATGTAAGTCCTTATAGATATAGTTAGGTATTAAAATTACAAAACAAAAGGTTCAGTGAGGCTCATGTAATATACATGGCCTCTAGTTTGGTTTTTCAGTCCAAAGAACTCCAAACAGAACCTATATAGGAATAGACAACATAAGAAATATTTTTCAGGGTAATATTCCAGCAAAAAATTCACCTTCAAGAACAAAGAACCCAGAGGAACTTAATGTTAATCCTACTGTTACAAAACAAAATCAAAAATCATCAACATCAAATAACAATGATTCAGTTTCAGATGATACTATGCGAGAATATACCTGTAATAAATGTGGTAAACCTTTTCTTACAATGGAAGAGTTACATATACATCAAGAATTTGAAGGATAATATGTTTATACTGATATTACAATGATGTTAATTTTATTTAACTTTTTCATATTTTTAGATAAGATTTTGTAATGAATAACAAAAATACAGAACTATAAAAAAACAAAAGAATTTGAAACATCAACTAAGATAATACCGATAGCGGTTCTAAAAGCAGAGTCTAATAAAGAAATAGCAGTATCTTGTATTTAGCTTTTATTGTTAGAAACTTATCTAAATATAAATATAAATATAATAAAAATTGTTAGTCCCAAATTTATTATAAAGTCAAACACGGATTATTTTACCAAAATAATATGAATACTTTTCTGCTAATCTATGAAATTTAGTTAACGATATTCTTATCTATCACTTGTATACTTATTACACAATGCCAATAGTAACAGTAGAAATGCATAGTGGTAGAACATAGATAGAAAAAGACAGAGTCGCAGAGGCTATCACACAAGATATAGCTAAGATATTAAACATAAAGAAAGAAGAGTAATTATAGTATTTCAGGAAGCACCTCATGGAAATTGGTATTCTTCAGGTATTCGTCTATAATATAACTATATTTGTTTACATAATAATTGGTTGAACAAAGAGGCATTTGAATTACAAAACTAAATTGTAGAAATAAAATTAACAATAATAATCAAATTTATTTTATTGTCTTCTTGCTATTATGGTATGAGTTTTGTCGACATACCAACGGATTGTATCTTTGAAACTTTTCCACCATTCAAAAAATGAATCACTTGTTTCAGATTGAAACATTAGAAATCCATTATATTCAGTTCCCCATGCATGATTATATTCCCCTATGAGTTCAATCCCTTGTGGTAAAGTATTTTTTAATTTGTTCCATTCATTGTTAGCTCTATCCCTTTCTTCATTTGACATTGGTCGGAATTTATAAAATACCAAAAAGGTTGTACCATGTTGAGTTGTATCTTGAATCAATTTATTAATATATATTAGAAATAGAAATTAATAAAGAATTCTAGAATTGGCTCCTATGACTATATGAAAATTATGAATAAATATATTAATTTAGTAAAATCTTAAATTTTGTTATTATTCCTATTTTATTGATTTAAATTTTTTCAGATATAGAAAAAGTTTTCATGTATTCATTTTTTCATTAAGAATTAGGCAGGATGTTTCCATTCCCATACTTTGTAGAGAATATTACCGTCTTTATCTACGGATGCTTCATGAACTCCTACTAGGTTATTCAGAAATGATAATTTTCCATTGTTTGAAGAACGATAGAAATTAGAACCAGAAACTACTTTCAATGATGAACCTCCATTAGATTTACTAATACCTTGTACTTTGACAGTTGCCAATTCATCATGGCTTCCTTTAATAGTTACAATATCCTTCCCTTCTACAAAGAGGAAACCATTCGAGATACGAGTCTTGATAAACGTTCCTATTTCGACAACTTCAATTTTTCCTCTCATTTTTCCTTCTAAAAAATATGAACTTTCTATTTTAGGGCCTTCCAAATCTAATACTCTTTTAGATGTAATCCTTCCTTTTGCTTCATAAAATAAATCTCCTAACATGTTAATGATATGTAAAAGTAACTGAATTAATATAAAAGGTAATCAATAAGATGAACGAGTATGGTTAAATATTTTTTATTCATATAAGAAACTAAAATACTTTGATGTTACTTAATTCTATATAAATAGGTTCAAATTTATACTAAGAATTTTATTCTAAAGTGACCTAACATTCTATTTCTTGTATTGTAAAAGTAACTCCTCAGAATTCTGAATTCAAATCGTATATCTTAAAGAATTCCATTAAAAAAAATTAGAAATTAATAAATGAATGGGTATGTATTATTATTTTAATGTCGTCAGAAACCACTAAAGCCAATAAATGCGAAGAGTGTGGTAAATCATTTGACTCTGAACATGAACTTCATCAGCATATGAATCAAGAACATGTAGGGAACGCTTAAAATCCTTCTTTTTATTTATATTTTTGATTTTATTCTCAAATATACCATAAGCACTGGTGTAATAAAATAAAATAAAATTATTAAGAAGTTGAGTTTCTAGTTGTTATTATTTTATCAAATTCTGCATCTGGCATATCATGAATATGACCAATTACTAACCTTATAACTTCATCATCTAACATTTTGAGATTGAACGGATTAAATAATTGTGATGCATCTTCACCACTACCAGAATAGAATTTATGGAAAACTGTTTTTATTAATTTTTGACCTTTTCTCATTCTTCAATCAATCACTACACAATATTATTATTTTATATAATATATCTTAAGCATTTTTATTTTTATCCGTAGTTAATTCGTGAGATGTATTATCAATAGATTCCCATGCATTTAATACAGAAAAACAGCAAAAAGAGATTTTAGATATAGGGTATTAATATGATACAGAATGACTTTATTACAAATTGACAAATTTAACATTTTTAATAATTTTAGCAATTGGATTTATCTTATTTATTGCAGGTATCTTTATTATGATTGTATTCTATTCAACAGTTGATTTGTCCTATAACAATAAG
>DASUZI010000040.1:0-34996 GCA_036376955.1 Nitrososphaeraceae archaeon | reverse complement strand
CTGTAGTGGCTTTGTCAATTGCATTTCGCATTTGTGCTGCCTTGCCCTTACCTATTCCAAACCAACCTCCCTCATTTCCTACTGCGACCAATGCATCAAACCTTGTCATTTCACCAGCATCCGTTTGCTTTTGAACAATTCCTACATGTACGACCTGGCTTTTCATGTCTGGAAGAAGTTGTTTTACAATCTCAGATTCTTGGATTCGCATTCCATTTTCAAAAACTTGTTCCATAGAGGATATCTTGCCACCTGCAACAAGCATACCTAATGTTGTTCGAGGTTTCCACTCTACTTGTTTTTCTTCTCTACGAAATTGATGACTCATTTATCTAGACGCCTCTGCGTTTGTTCGACTGTATCTCCTTTATTTTTATTATGGGTAGGCACACTAGTGTTTTCATTCTTGATAAAATTAGGAATTTCTAGATTCATTATTTTTTCCTTAAACTCTTCAAAATGAGTTTTATAATTCTCAGGATTTAAACCATTTTTTATAAGACTTGAAAATCTTTTATTATATGTTTCTACATCAGATTTTAAAGATGATGCATAATTAGAGATATGTTCTCCACATATTCGTTCAGTGCTTGGAAAAGATTCTTCAGATGACGGTATCTCAACTCCACCGTCAATTATGCCTTTTAAACATGCAGATATCCTTTCAGTAAAGGTATCTATGCCTGTATAAAGTATAGCATTATCAATTCCCTTTATAACCGCTTTTTTACCTAGTAATAATCCTGTTAAATAGCAAGCAGGAAGAGAATTTAAGGATCCTTTCCAACCAATTTTTTGCAAATTAGTACTATGAGCAGATGTAATAACCTTATCACCTGTAATAGAAGGTTCTAATATTTGCGTTAAAATATTTTGATTTGTAACTTTTATAGTTATAAATTTTTTTTTACTGAGTAATAATGATGAGCGTTTATGATAGTTAGTTTTTCTTTCTCTAATCCTCTTCAAAGTATGTACATAATTCATTACAGTTCTTTCTCCACTTTTTTTGATATTAAATGCAGAATTTTACAAGCACTTATAAACGTTCTATTAATCGTTTTTATAGTATCGATTATTTTTTTTCATATCGCTCATCCTATTAGCAATCAATGCAGCACATGCGCCTGCTCCTATACCGTTATCTATATTCACTACAGTTAATCCAGGTGCGCAACTTTGAAGCATTGAAGATAGAGCAGCAATACCATTAGAACCAAACCCATAACCAACTGAAGTAGGAACTCCGATAACTGGTACATTGACACATGAAGAGACCAGAGATGCTAGGGCTCCTTCCATACCTGCAACTACTACTATGGCTTGGACATTTTCTGATATCATTTTTTCCAGAGTTGGAAACACTCGATGAACTCCTGCTATGCCAACATCGTATGAAATAATTGAGTCACAATTCATTGCTTTAGCCATTAATCTGGATTCCTCTGCTATCCCAATATCAGATGTACCACCTGAAATAATTCCTATTTTAAAATAATGGTAATAGAATTTTGAAATTTTTGATATGAAAATAGTAGAGTTGCCTCTTCCACTTTCAATATATAATTTTTTTTTTTTTACAAAGTTTAGTAATTTATTGCTATGTTCCTTTTGGATCTTGCTTACTACTATTGTATTATTTTTTTCTAATATGTTTAAAATTATTTTTTCAATATCAGAATAATTTTTATTTGCTGCATAAATTACTTCTGGAATTCCTTTTCTATAATTTCTATTAATATCTAGTTTAGCAATATTTTTTCCTACATTTACGATGTAGGAATGGGTAATTCTTCGTTTAAATTCATTAATGGATATATTTCCATTATTATACTCTGTTAATAATTCTTCAAATTCCATTATCTTATTTCTGGTTATACAAATTAATTGCTTCTCTCACACTTGTTACTCCCAAATCAAAAATTTTTCTTTCAAATTCATTTAAATTTAGTTCGATTATTTTTTCGATACCATTGGACCCCAATACAACTGGAACTCCTATACACAAGTCGGAGACCCCGTATTCTCCTTCAAGATAGGCAGAAATAGGAATTACCTCTTTTTTGTTTTTCTTAATGCTATCAATCATTGTTGCCACTGCATTTCCAGGAGCATAGACCGTAGCACCTTTTAATGCTATAACTTCTGCAGCAACTTTCTTTGTTTTTTCAAATATTTCCTCTGATTGTCCTTTAGATAAAAATTCATTCAAGGGAATTCCACCAATCGAAGAAAATCGGAGTAAAGGTAACATATTCTCACCATGTTCGCTTATCACCATTGCTTGGATGGATGCCCTTGAAAAGCCGGTAGCATCATGAATAAAACTTTTGAATCTAGATAAATCGAGCATACCTCCCATCCCAATTACCTTGTTTTTATCGAACCTGGTTGTTTTTAAAGCCAAATATGTCATAGGATCAAGTGGATTAGTAACAACAACTAATATTGCATTTTTTGCATGAGTTGCAATTTTAGTTGCGACATCTCTTACAATACTAGCGTTTTTATTTAACAAGTCCATTCTTGTCATTCCAGGTTTTCTACCCAGACCTGCTACAAGAACAACAAATTCAGAATTATTCATATCTTCATAACTATTCGATCCTTTTACGTTGCAATCTATTCCTAGTTCCGATAATTGGTGGTTAATATCCATTGCTTCACCTTGTGGAAGACCTTCTATTACGTCCAAGAGGAGAATATCATCTAGTTCTCTCAATCCACAATTCAAAGCAACAGATGCACCTACTCTTCCAGATCCCACTATTGTAATTGTCATAGAATGCAATTATTTCTGGATAATTATAAGTTTACTCAAAATTTCAAAAAAATTTGACAGTAGGCTTTATAATAGGACCGATTTAGTAAATAATTTAGTTAATAAAAACAAGTAATTTTAAGTTATGTCTAATCTTATAACAACCTATATTGTTGTCTAAAATTTCTATTATTGATGCTCAGCTTGCTGGTTTATCAGGCGATATGATGTTATCTGCATTAATAGATCTAGGAGCAAATAAAAAAAAGGTAATGGATTCCATTTACATTTGTGAGAACATACTGTCAGGAAGCGAAATAAAGGAAGCTAGGTTCGAGAAGGTTAATTCTAATGGTTTTACCGCAACCAGATTCTACTTTGAATACAGAGAGAAAATTCATGAACGAAAAGGCATAGAGATATTAAAAAATATAACCAAATCTATAGAAGATTTAGATTTAAAACCTCGTTCCAAGTCTTTTATTGTGGATTCTATAAAGACTTTGATAGATGCAGAAGCGAAAATTCATGGAGAACCGGTGAATGAAGTATACCTCCATGAAGCTTCCAGTATTGATACATTTGTTGATTTGATAGGATGTGCAGTTGCATTAGAAGATCTAAAGATTTTTGAGTCAAAAATTTTATCTACTTATATATCTATAGGAAATGGTTTGACTACTTTCTCTCATGGAACCATTCCCAATCCTACAAATGCAGTTTTAGAAATTTTTAAAGGCAAGTCATTTGTGTTAACCGGCGCTGATGGGGGAGAACTGACAACCCCCACTGGAGCAGCAATGTTAGTTAATCTGTCTTCTGAATGTATTAGATCGTATCCCCCCATAATTCCAGAAAAAATAGGTCTTGGAGCTGGTCATAGAAAACTAAATGATAGACCTAACGTCCTTAGGATAGTGGTAGGGAAGGACCCAGGAAGTTCTACGTTAATTCATGAAAAGATGTTCTTGATTGAAACAAATATAGATGACGTTAATGGAGAGATAGTTGGAAATTTAATAGACGTTTTAATGAAAGAAGGAGCAAGAGATGTAACGATCATTCCTGGAATAACCAAAAAAAATCGGCCTGTAAATATAATAAGAGTCCTTTCTGATTTAACAAACAATGACTCTATCGTTGAGAGATTATTTAAAGAAACTGGAACTTCAGGTATAAGAATAAATGAAATTAATAGAATTTCTTTAAAGAGGAACATAATAATTATTCGGGTAAACATAAATCATTCTAAGTATGATGTCAAAATAAAAATAACAAGAGATTCATCAAATAATATAACCAACATCAAACCAGAATTTACGGATTTGAAACATATATCAGATAATGAAAATCGTTCATTAAAATCAATTCAAGAAATTGTTATGTACCACATATTTAAAAAATTTAAGGAGAATAGTTATGAGAAGTGAAAAAAGTTTTTCCCATTTGAAAAGTTGGTTTAGAAGGAATACAAATGGCAATGTATTCATTGCGTTATCAGGTGGAGTAGATAGTGCTGTAGTGGCTTTGGCAGCGAAAAAAGCACTAGGTGATAAAGCAATTGCTATTACTGCAAATTACAAAACTCTTGCATTGTTGGAACTGGAAGATGCAAAAAGAGTAGCGTGTGAAATAGGGATACAACATATAATAATCGAGTATAACGAGTTGGAAGATGAGAATTTTGTCAAGAATGATGTTAATAGATGTTATTACTGTCGAAAAAGTTTAGGTGAAAATATTAAAACATATAAGAAGAAATACCAAATTACTGACGTAGTTGATGGTACTCACTTGGATGATATTAATGACTATCGTCCTGGCTTAAAAGCAATAAGAGAATATCAAATTAAAAGTCCGTTATTAGAAGAAAGAATTGGAAAGGAAGAGATAAGAGAAATTGCTCGAAGGTATAATATCAGTGTAGCGAATAAGCCTTCTAATTCATGTTTAGCTTCTAGAATTCCATATGGCAACAACATCACTCAAGAAAAACTGAATAAAATAGATATAGCTGAAGAAAAAGTTAAAGAATTATTTGGAGTTAGTCGTGTTAGAGTAAGGGACCATGGTGAGATAGCAAGAATAGAAATTGGAAGAGATGAAATGGAAAAAATGTTTAATAAATTAAAACTTGACCAGTTAGACCTAGAATTAAAAAATATGGGTTTTAGATATGCATCTTTAGATTTATACGGATATAGATCGGGGAATTTAATCGTGATCAATGACTAACTTGAGTAATAATAAATCAAATGATGGTTTAATATATCTAGATCATGCTGCATCAACACCAGTCCTCCAAGAAATAATTAATGAAATGTTACCATATCTAGGAAATTTATATGGTAATCCTTCTTCAATCCATACATATGGTATAAAATCAAAGATTGCAATTCAAATTGCTAGGAAAAGAGTTGCAATGCTTATAGGTTCTAAACCTAGCGAAATTTTTTTTACATCTGGTGGAACTGAATCTAATAATTTAGCTTTGAAAGGATTATCCAAAAGTATCAGGAATTATCAAAATATAAAGAATCATATAATTACCAGTTCGATAGAACATGATGCAATATTAGAAACTTGTCGGTATTTAGAAAAAGATGGATTTACTGTTACGTATCTTAAAGTTGATAAAGACGGCATTATTGATAAAATGGAATTAAAAAACCATCTAAACGAAAAAACAGCGTTAGTTAGTATAATGCTAGCTAATAATGAAATAGGTGTTATTCAGCCAATTAAAGAATTATCAGAAATTGTTCACGATTTTAGCAAAAAGATAATCTTTCATTCTGATGCAGTTCAAGCGGTTGGAAAAATACCAATAAATGTTAAAGAATTCGATCTTGACTCATTATCATTATCTTCTCATAAAATTAATGGACCGAAAGGAGTGGGTGCCTTATATGTTCGTGAAAAAGTAAGTTTTGAGCCTTTAATACATGGAGGTGGACAGGAATCTACCCATAGATCTGGAACAGAAAATGTTCCAGGAATTGTAGGGTTAGGAAAAGCATCTGAGATAAGTATGCATAACTTAAAAGTTAATTCTCAGTACTTGTATTATTTGAGAGATCATCTAATTAGAAGAATAAATGAGGAAATTTGTGGTAAATTATTAAATGGTTCTCTAAAACATAGATTACCAAATAATGTTAATTTTACATTTTTAGGATTAAACGGCGAAGATTTATTAACTAAATTAGACGAAGATGGAATTTTGGTTTCTACAGGTTCCGCCTGTTCTGCTAATAGACAACAAGAATCTCATGTTTTGAAAGCTATTGGCTTGAATCATGAAGAGATTTCAGGTTCAATTCGGATTACTTTAGGAATACAAAATACCATTGATGATTTAGAAAAAACTGTAAAAGTTTTGAAAAATAGAATTACAGAACTCCGAAAATTGTCCCCTATAAAATTTAAAGTTGACCAGTAACAAAGATTTAAAGTTAATCATGAGCTGTACTTCTTGATTTAGAATAATTTTTTAAATATAGAAGATGCTGTATCTTACTTGGATTTAATTAATGAAAAATGAAAGTTTGTATTAGATTTTGACAAATATAAAATAAGAATACACAAGTGGATTTCAGATGTCCTATTCAATGATCCTCATCTTGAAGATATTGTATCGGTAATTTTGGCGTAGGTAAATATCTCGAAAAAAATAAAAATCTTTAGTCTATTATTGCAACAATTTCATTTCGTGATACTGTTGATCCTTCTTTTACTTTGATTGTCCTTATTGTACCATCCTTATGAGACTTGATTGCAATTTGCATTTTCATAGATTCGAGTACCACAATAGGATCACCTTCCTTTATTTTATCACCATTTGAGACCGAGACCTTAACCACTCTACCGGGTATTTGGCTGGTTATGTTATTAGCTTGATTTCCAATACCTTTGGATTTTAGAGTTTTTTCAATAATTTCTGTTATTTTTGAGTGTTTCTTAATTTCAATGACTATTCCGTCTATAAAAATTTTATATTTTGTTTCCGTAGAAGGGAGTATTTTAACATAGTGGTATGTATTTCCTAATATAAATTCAAATTCATTGGATGTAGATTTTAAAAGTTTTAAATTATATTTCTGATCATCTATAACAAATAAAAGATCGCCCGATCCTCTATTGTAAATTAATTCAGCATTTATTTTATTATTATTACCTTCTATTTGAAATTTCATTAAAAAAATCCTCCATCCATTGACTCTTGACTTTTATTTATTCTATGAGCTAAATAAGATTTTTTTACAAATTCAGATTGTAAGAGAATTCCAGAAATTGCTGCATGTGCTTTGTCTTTGTACTCCTGATCTCTTTTATGTTTCATCTTTTCAATTATATTAAATTTGTCGATATAATCAGTGGAAATATTGCCGTTTATAAAATTTGATTCTTCTATAATTGTTTTGTGAATTGGTATCGTAGTATTTATTCCCTCAATAGTAAACTCAGATAAAGCATTCTGCATTCGTATGCGTGCTTCATTAAAATCTCCACCATAGGTAATTAATTTAGCAATTAGTGAATCGTAATACCCAGAAACATTACAACCAGGGTATAGATAGGTATCAACTCTCACTCCAGGACCATACGGAAGATTACAATTTGGAACATATCCTACAGAAGGAGCGAAATCATAAAAAGGGTCTTCTGAATTGATACGGCATTCTATAGCAGAGCCTTTTAATTCAATATCCTCTTGTTTAAATGGTAATTCTTCACCCTGAGCGACATGAATTTGTAACTTGACCAAATCCTTTCCGGTAACAATCTCGGTAATTGGATGTTCTACTTGCAATCTAGCATTAATTTCAATAAAATAAAAATTTCCTTCCGCATCAGCTAAAAATTCTGCTGTACCAGCATTTAAATAGTCTAGTGCGGTAGATGCACGAACAGCAATTTCGCCTACTTTCTCTCTTCTTTCTTTGTTTACAACAGGGGAAGGAGACATTTCGATAAGTTTTTGGTGTCTTCTTTGAATAGAGCATTCTCTTTCGAACAGATGTCTACCATTTCCACTAGAATCTCTTATCAATTGAAATTCGATGTGTCTAATGTTTGTAAGGTATTTTTCTATAAATAGTGCAGATTTACCAAAGGCAGCTTGTGATTCATTAGACGCTAGTTCAAATTCTTGTCTCAGTTCTTTTTCATTATTTACAAGTCTAATTCCTCGTCCTCCCCCTCCAAAAGCTGATTTAAGCATTACGGGATAACCTGCTTCCTTAGCTATTTCCGCAGCTAATTCTATATCATCAACAACTCCATCACTTCCTGGGGCGATAGGAACATCCGCTTTTTTCATGATTTCTTTACATTTCATTTTGTCGCCTGCTAACTCCATGGTTCTTGCTGTTGGCCCGATAAAAATAATGCCATTTTTCTTACATTCATTTGAAAAACCTTCATTCTCTGATAGAAATCCATAACCAGGATGTATCGCGTCGGCCCCCGATGATTTAGCAATTTCTATTATTTTGTCTATACGAAGATAACTTTCTGAAGCTTGTGGAGGTCCTAGTCTATATGTTTCATCAGCTCGTTTAACATGAATAGATCTACTATCGTCATCTGAATAAACTGAGATAGATCTTATACCCAACTCTTTGCATGCCCTTATAACACGTAGGGCAATCTCTCCACGGTTTGCTATAAGGATGCTAGAAATCTTTGGCATTCTCAAGTTCACCTATAAATTTATATTCCCATGTTTTTTCCATGGACCTATCTCTCTTTTGCCAGATAATGAGTGAAGAGCACCTATTATCATAGTTCTAGTTTCCATTGGATCGATGACCTGATCAATGATTCCTTTCTCAGCTGCAATATATGGATTGGCAAATTTTTTTCTAAATTCATCTGCTAATTTCTTTTTAATTGTTTTTGCATCTAAAGAACTCTTAAGTTCTCTTCTATGAATTATTGTAATTGCTGCTTCTGGACCTAAAACAGCAATTTCAGCAGTAGGCCATGCAAAATTGATATCTGTTTTTAGGTTCTTACTTCCCATCGCAATATATGCTCCACCGTACGCCTTTCCAATTATACATGTAATTTTAGGAACTGTAGCCTCACAATAAGCATACAATAACTTACTACCATGTCTAATAATTCCATTTTGCTCTTGATCAGTACCAGGTAAATAACCAGGTGTATCGACTAATGTAATAATAGGAATATTAAAAGAATCACAAAATCTAATGAATCGTGCTGCTTTATTAGAAGAATCAATATCTAAAACGCCGGCTAAGAACATAGGCTGGTTCGATACAATACCAACAGTTTTACCACCCATTCTTGCAAATCCTACAACAATATTGCTTGCAAAAGTTTCGTGAATTTCAAAAAATTCTTTATCATCGATTATACTTGTTATGATTGATTTAATATCATATGGTTGATACGGATTTTCAGGTAGCATATCAATTAATGATGGATCTAGTCTATTGGGATCGTCATTTGTCTCGAGAGAAGGCGGTTCTTGTAGATTGTTTTGAGGTAAGAATGATATTAATTTTTTAATCTTTTCCATACATTCATACTCATTAGCCGCAACCATATGAGCTACCCCAGATTTTGTTGCGTGGGTAGAAGTTCCTCCGAGTTCTTCAAAAGAGACGTCCTCACTTAATACTTCCTTAACCACTTCGGGTCCAGTCACAAACATCTGACCTATATTTTCTACCATTATTACAAAATCCGTCATTGCTGGAGAATAGACAGCTCCTCCGGCACAAGGACCAATGCTAGCAGTTATCTGTGGAATAATCCCAGAAGCAGTAGTATTTCTGTAAAATATATCACCATATCCATCTAAACTCATTACACCTTCCTGAATCCTAGCTCCACCTGAATCAATAATTCCTATAAGAGGTGCACCGACTTTAATGGCTCTATCCATAATTTTTACTATTTTTTTAGAGGCCATTTCTCCTAATGACCCACCCAAAACCGTGAAGTCATAAGCAAACACAAAGATTTTTCTACCATTAATTGAACCAAATCCAGTTATTACTCCGTCACCGTAGAATTTTTGAGTTTCAGGATCATCACTCCTATGAGTCACATATTTGTCCAATTCAATAAAACTTCCTTCATCAACAAGAAGATCAATTCTCTCTCTAGCTGTGAGTTTTCCTTTCGAATGTTGAGCATCAATTCTCTCTTTACCACCTCCCGATTCAGCTAAATTTTTCAATTCATACAATTTCTTTAACTTTTCTTCGTGCATGGCTTCAGCATTATTCCGGTGATCTAGTATATATATATAACAAAAAATACTGACAAAAAAGATTTACTGGATGAAATTCCTACAAAAATACTATTATGATGAAGAAGTGATTCTATTGAAAAAATAAAAGCTATTCACGTAAATGAGAGCGGCCACCTTGTGCCCTTCTAAAAACATTCATACCAAGATTATAGTTTTCAAAGAGCGCTTTTAATGTCTCAGTTTCATTAGACAATAATTGTATTTCATATTTATTTTTTTGTGGATTTTCTAATAATAGATCCATTTTTTTCATTTTTTCGAATAGCAACTTTGCAATATTTTGTTCATATTCACTTGACATTTTATTTATATTACATACATCAAGATTTTAATTTTGCTATCTTTTTTACTTTTTCATACATTATTTCCTGGTATCCTAAATAGGAGTTAGGGTTTTCCAAACAGGATCTACACAAGAATATCGAATCTTTTTGACTTTCATGATATAAAAAATCCTGGAATGGGTAAATAGAAATATCCACAACAGTATTACATAAAAAACATTCTATGTGTAATTCGGAATATTGCTTAGCTTGTTCTTTTGTATTTTTATTGTTGTTATTAGTCTTACACTCTAAATGTTTGATTTTTTTTGAAGATTTTGACCATAATGCATATTCACCTGGTGAAATTGGATTATCACAGCTTTGACATTTGCCTTTAAATTTCACTAATAATTTTATCCATTCAACTTCGCTCATATCGTTTTGACCTCAGAATTTCTTTCTGAATAATTTCTACAAATTTTTCATCCAACATTAAATTTGAAATCAAGTCATCAATATCAATTTTAAACTCCTTAATAATTTCCAATAGATATGGAAAAAATATCATTCCGAAAGTACTGGTTGAAACATGAAAAGACAAAGATAACTTGGAAATCAAACTACGTATAGGTGTCCCTCTGGAAAATACTTGACCCATGAGGGGCCAACTAATTCCATATTGATGATATGATATTAATTTATTTTGAATATTTTCATACAAATGTTCAATTACTATATTATTCATATATTTTAATAAATTCCAGTTTCTATTTTTGTTTATCCTCGCTACAAATAAATCAATTTGAGAAAGATTATCCATTAGCGGAGCTAAAGTATCAATATCTAGGTTAGAGGATATAATGCTGGTAAATAACGAATTGACAATATCTTTTCTCCGTTCTTCAGAAGATGAACCATATCGAGGATCCGAATACTTTCCATCTAACGATAACAAAATTTTTCTAGCCTCGTCCTTTTTTTTACTTAAAAAAAATTCATTTAGACCTTCAGAAATATCTACTTTAAATTTTTGTTGGATAAACTTTCCATAGCCAGAGCATTTTGATTGAGCTAAATTAAGCATTGTTCTTACATCTCCATTACTTTTTTCCACTATCCACTTTTTATCATCAAAAGTAAGAGAATGACCTTGTTTAAATAATACATAATTTAAAAACATCATCAAGAGATTTGATGATATACGTTGGAATTTAAATATTTTACATAATTTAGATAAATTTTTTAATTTAATATGATTTGAATTAGCCACAAATAATATTGGAAAGTTTGATGCTTTTACAATGTTAATAAGAATTTCGAGTCCGCCAGTGTCTTCCCTTCCATAAATACCATCTACTTCATCAAAAAACAGAAGAATTTTTTTTCCAAAAATACTCGTATTATTTTGAAGAGGATTTATTAATTTTTCTAATTGTGGAGCACTTCTAGTATCACTAGCGTTTAATTCTATTAGATCGTAGTTCAAAAAAGAAGATAATATTTTAACAATTGTAGTTTTTCCTACTCCTGGAGGTCCTACTAAAAGTAAAGGTTTTGTTCCAGGAATCCATTTTATTAACCATTTTAGTAGGTTAAGTCTAATTTCTTCATTGCCAAGAATGCTCTCTAAATTTTTTGGTCGGTATATTTCTGTCCAATACATACTTTATCAAACTAAATTAAGTAAACTTTCGTGTGAGGGGGTGGATAGTCCTTTCGAAATATTTAAAGAGATCACGTTTTGTGATATCATGATACCAGTACTGGTTATAATGATTTACTGTAAGAAATAAAAACATAAGAAATGGTTTAAGTTCAAATTCTTCAGGAAGAAATTCGAGGGCGAGTTTTGCTTCATCTAAATATATTTCGCTTTTCTTGAGGGTAAGTTCAAACCCTTTTCTAACATCATTAGCAATAAGTGAATAATACAGAGGCCAGGAAGGTATCTTAATCGCCCCTTCATTGATTGCATCTTGCATCTCATTTCCACAACCTACGGATTCACTAGCTTTCGACATTCCCAAATAATAAATTTCATTTAATGGTGTCTGATTTAAGGCCATATTTCTACCAGCAGTACCCATTACTGACCGATATTTTTTATAACAACCAATCATAAGTTCATCAGTAATGGATTCAGGTTTAACCTTTAGTTTATTATCGATTAGTTGACCTATTCGGGCGTCCTTAAATCCATCTTCAAAAGCCTTTAGAACTGAATCGCCTCCGAACGATATTTTTTCCCGTGCCAAATCCAAAATATATGGATTCATTAGTCTATAGTCATCTAGATATTCGAGATCTTCATCTTTATCTATAATTCTATCCATTGGTTCGCTCAGATCTATAGCTATAATATGACCATCTATTATAGAGGTTCGTAGTTCGTTTGATATGTCTTCCTTAAAATAAGCCACCGACCCATCAAATAACGCATTAAAAACAGGGAATGTCATTTTAACAAAATTAGAGTCCAATATCCTTTGTACTCTATCTGCTAGAATTTCTGGCCGAGAGAGACGATTCTTTATATTTTCAATTTTTGATGAATCAAGATCCATTTCTTGTGAACCGACTTCTTCAGCAAATTTAGAGAGGGTTGAACTCGGAGAAGTGTCAGAAATTATGCGTCGATGTAATGATAGAAGAAAACGTTTAGTAAAATCTTCAAATTCAGTTTCATATTTAAGTTTGTATTTATTATATTGCTTGTATCCTCTTTCTCTCAATATGGCTTGTTTAAGTATTTCCTTACCAGCTTTTGTACTCATCAAAGCCCCTTTGGAAAATACAAAATCGTCTTTGCTACTCATTTATAATGAGTGGAGTAGTAATTGCCATTATTTATTAACTTTCATCTTTCGATAAATAGATTTTGATCAGCATTCTATAACATAGAGAAAAAGTGGAAACAAAATCCAAAAAGATTTATCTTGAAGCCATTGCAATACGTTCCTGCTCATTTTTCTTTTTTATTGCATGACTTGACATATCATTATTTGAGGCTAAAAGAATTTCTTTTGCTAATGCTTCTTCGATCATTTGAGGAGTGGAATAAGTCGACTCTCTTACGCCTTCTGCTATGAACCGAAGTGCCAAATCAAGACGTCGGAGGGGAGATACATCTACTGAAACGTGATAGACAACACCACCATATACAATTCTAGTAGTGTCTTCGTTTGGAGATGAATTTTCGATGGCTCTTACCAATAACTCCACAGGATTTTTTCCTGTTTCTAAATGTATTATGTCAAAAGCAGTTTGAACAACATTTAGTGACTTTGCTTTTTTTCCACCCATTCTACCTGTATTCTTCGCATATTTTTTTCCAAAACGCATTAATTTATTGGCTAATCTTTCAATAAGATTTACCTCAGCTTTTTTGAGTCTTTGATGTTCATGTCTTCCAAAAGAAACTGGAATGACCATGGAGGGATTTAAAGATATGACCTTTGTTAAACCTGGATCATTGATTTCAATATTACCAGTTTCCCATTTGTTAAACAGTAATATTCTTATATTTTCTTTCCCGCTCATATTTATCGCCTCGGCTTTTCCTTTCTACCGTAAACTAGCTCTTTTAATGAAACACCATTTACTTTGAACACCTGCCATCGTACTCCTGGTATATCACCCATGGCACCACCCATTGAACCTCCGATACCCTCTACTATTACCTCATCATGTTCATCAACAAAATTCAATGCACCATCCCGAGGAAGAAACGCAGTAATTGATTTTCCATTCTTTATTAACTGAATTCTTACACATTTACGTACAGCTGAGTTAGGTTGCTTTGATTCTATTCCGACTTTTTCTAAAACAATACCTCTAGCTTGAGGAGCTCCTTCCATCGGATTTGTTTTCTTGTCGAGTAATAATACTCGTCTTTTATAATATTTATTTGCCCATCTAGAACGTTTTCTTTTTGATTCAAGTACACGTCCAGCGAACAATCCTAGAGGAGATTTTGCCATTTTACATATTCACACCATCATTATCATTAATTGTTTGTTCAGGACTCAATATTAAAACATTTGATATGTGGAAATAACGCTTTGCAAGTAACCTAGCTTTTTCAGCATTTCTACCTTCTTTTCCAACTACAACACCCTTTTTTTTTGAATCAACAACAACAATTGCTTGTTTTGTACCATCTATCCTTTTATTAATCTTTATTTCATTGATCATACTAGAATTGAGAATATTTTTTAAAAATTCATCTTCATTATCAGAATATTCAACTAATTCTATTCTACGAGGAATAACATTTTGTAATTGTTTTATCGTAGTACCTCCCTTGCCAATAGCAAGACCCATCTGACCCTTGTTCACAACAAAAATTACTCTATCCATTTTTTCATCTACTATACAATCTCTTGCAGTAGCACTAGTGATACTCTGGAACAAAGAAATAAGCCGAAGTTCATCAGATGTTAACTTTATTTTTTCAGTCATTATACTACAAGACCTCGTATTCCAATTTTGAATTATTATACATCAAATAATAAGATGCTGTGAAATAAAGTATAATTTAAATTTTAGTAAAAATTTTATGAAAGTTTAAAAATGAGTTAAGGGACACGAGTTAATAGTCAAGTAAAATAATTTAAATTTGAATTTTAATTATTTACGAGTTGGTGTTTTTTTATACTCTGTGTTCCTTCATCAAAGGTAACTTGTACCAAATCTCCTGGCTCATAAACGCAATTATTAATTTGTCTAGGGTGATCCATTGTTTCAACTACACAGATATTTTCACTTTTAGAGATTATGATTGCTTCTTCAGAGACCGTTTCTCGGATTAAATTATTGATTGGAAAGACAAAAAAAGATAAAACAATAAAGACTCCAAACACTGATAATCCTAAAATCAAAAATAATTTCTTGGTGGATATATAATTTTCTTCGTCAGAATTATATTGATAGTCCATATTTCTATATGAGAATGAAATTATTAAAATATTTGGATGATTAAGATTTTTCTAGTGGCCAAAAAATTTATATAAATAAAAAAAATTATTGATTTTCCAATAATGCATTTACATCTTCGTCTGCCACTGATTTAAGCGCTACAGTGGATATTCTATAAGGTCTATTGAAAAGTCGTCCTAATTTTATAGAATTATCACCATAATAATAAATAGGAACTTTCAATTCTTGGCAGTGCTCTTCAATAAATTGCCTATTGGTATTGCTAAGCGAGGTAGAAACGATAATTAACTTAGATCCTTTAACATTTGATCTAACTTCCTTTACTCCCTCCTTGTACTTATTGGAGGTTTTTGCCTCTTTAATTATTTTCTCCAGATTCTTCATTTTGTTCATTCACCTTCATGTATAAATCAACCATTCCTGTTCCAACAGGTACAGTTGCTCCGACAATAACATTCTCTGTAACTCCTTTTAATGCTTCCGTTTGTCCTTCCATTGATGCTTTTGCGATGGTAGGAACAGTTATTTCAAAAGCTGCTCTAGCCAATACAGAAGTTTTGGTTCCAGCGATCCCATGTCTGCCGATTTGCTGAAGATATCCTTTAGATGTCATCAAATCAGCCACCAACATAATATGCCTGATATCTACTTCAAGACCCTGTTCTTCTAAAGTGTTTGTAACCTCTCTTACGAGAGCAGTTCTAGCAGCTTCAATCCCTAGAGTTTGCCATATTTCATAAACATTATTTGTTGTAACACGTGAAAGATCTAGTCCTTCTACATAAATTATTTTTGATAAATTAGAGCCAGCAGTTTGTATTACCCATTCTTCATTTTGTTTAACTATTGTAACTCGTTCTATATCTGGCACACCTTTAATCCTGGTATTTAGAAGTTTGTTTTTCAATAGTAATAAAGTTTGAGCGTCCATTTCTTCATTCATCTTTAGGACAATAGTTTTTTCATTATCATCAAGAGTTGTATCATATTTCTTCTTAGAGCCTTTTAAAATTTCAAAAATATCGGTCAAAATGCATCCTCTGTCATTTAATTTATTCTCAGAAAAAGTCAATTTTATAATTCCGCTATAATCAATATCGGTCTTTTCAACTACATCAATAACTTTAGTATGTATTATTTCTTTTGCAACACTTAATGCTTTTTCTCTTGATATACGGTGATCTTCATCTAAGTAAATATCCATGGTAGGTGTTATAGGTTTTTTCCTCGCATCTACTAGTTCAATTAACCGAGGAAGTCCAAGGGTTACATTTCGTTCTTTAACTCCTGCGTAATGAAATGTTCTCAAGGTCATCTGAGTACCAGGTTCCCCAATAGATTGAGCAGTAACTACTCCTACTGCCTCTCCTGGTTCTACCATGGCTCTTTCTGTCAAATCAATAATTTTTTTAATAACTTTCTCTATTCCTTGTTTGCTAAGTTTGTTTTGCATTAGTATGCTTTCTACATTACTTTTTAATTTTAGATTAAAGTTAGAAATGTTTTGATGTAATATATGTCTAATTTCATCTTCATTTGCTTTGATTCCTTCATCAATTACTGATTCACTCTCAATTATTCTTGAAATATTAACTGCTTCACCATGGTCACTTTTTGCAGGATCAATTCCATCCTCTCCGTAGAGATATTGAATAATATTACCATGCGGATCTCTAACAGTACTATCATATTCAAGTTTCAAATGTTCAAGAGCATTGATTAATCTTCTCTGCATATATCCTGATTGTTGGGTTCTAACAGCAGTATCCACTAAGCCTTCTCTTCCACCCATAGCATGGAAAAAGAATTCCAGCGGAGTAAGACCATCACGATAATTCGATTTTACAAATCCTTTTGCATCAGGATTTGTATCATTTATTTTGAAATGTGGTAATGATCGATTATGATAACCCTTATGGATCCTTTTTCCTCGTATAGATTGTTGACCTAAAACTGCTGTCATTTGTCCTATATTTAAAGTGGAACCTCGCGCTCCTGTCGAAGCCATAATAACACCGGCGTTATCGTTTGGAAATGATCTGTCAGCAAGTCTGCCAGCTCTATCTCTAGCTCTGGAAAGTTCATTTACAAGATATAGTTCTAACGCTTCTTCTGGAGATAATCCTCTAGTTAATGGTAATGTACCCTCTTTATATTGTTGAATTAATTCACCGATCTTATCATATGCTTTCTTAATTACTTCAGTAATTTCCTTATGGGTATTTTCTGATAACCATAAATCTGAATAACCATACGTGAAACCCCTATGAGTGATAAAAGTTTTCAGCATGACTAAAATGGAATTGAGGAATTGCTGCGCTACATCATTTCCATAATCCTTAGCTATTCTATGTAAAACACTATCAGGTTCTTCAGCACCAATTGAGGCTTTATCTATTACACCACTAATTAATTCTCCGTTTTTAATTACAACATCTTTTCCTTCTCCTTTAATGGACTTGTTCCATTTTGAAGTAATGATGAAATTAAAGTCCTTTGGAAGAAATAGTGAAAATAACTGTTTACCTGTGTATAAATTTTTACCATCTTTCTCGACTTTTGGTTCTGGTAAGGTTCCGACATAGCCTCCTAACAATGCTAAATTAAAGAATTCCTCTTTAGATAAATAGCTGTCATCACTTGTTAAAATATAAGCACCTGTAATAAAGTCACGAATACCTCCTATTATAGGTCCTCCATATCTTGGAGATATCAACTGATCCTGGACACTCATCAATAATGCAGCTTCTGATCTTGCTTCTTCGCTCTGTGGAACATGGAGATTCATTTCGTCACCATCAAAATCGGCATTATATGGAGGGCAGACAGCAGGATGAAGCCTGAAGGTTCTATACGGAAGAACTCTTACATAATGCGCCATAATTGACATTCTATGTAAAGAAGGTTGTCGATTAAAAATAACAATATCAGAGTCTGATAAATGTCGTTCAATAATATAACCCGGTACGATAGAATCAGCAACCATCTGTCTGTCATTGACATAATCAAGTCTTATTTTTACTCCATCAGGTCTAATAATATAATTTGCCCCAGGATAGTTGTTTGGGCCATTAAAAACTAATGTTTTTAATTTTTCTATATTCCAATTTGACACTGTTTCTGGTATGGTTAATTTTTTTGCAACTTCATAGGGGATACCAACCTCTGAAATAGCGATATTTGGATCAGGTGAAATAACAGTTCTGCTCGAAAAGTCAACACGTTTTCCTGACAAAGAACCCCTAAATCTACCTTCCTTTCCTTTTAATCTTTGAGTTAGAGTTTTTAACGGTCTTCCTGAACGATGATGAGCCTGTGGAATTCCTGATACTTCATTATCAAAGTATGTGGTAACATGATACTGCAATAAATCAACCAAATCTTGGACAATTAACGGTGGAGTTCCTGCTTCTTTGCTTTCTTTTAATCGTTGATTTACTCGGATTATATCTACAAGTTTATGGGTTAAATCATCTTCAGAACGTATACCTGTCTCAAGAATAATAGATGGTCTAACAGTTACTGGCGGAACTGGCAGAACTTGTAGTACAAACCATTCGGGACGGGCAGTAGAAGGATCATAGCCAAGTAGTTTTAGATCATCATCAGTTATATTCGATAATCTTTCTCGAATAGTTATTGGTAATAGTCTATTTTCTCCAGCTTCTGTCTTTTCAACAAAAATAGTAGGTTTAGTAAAGATCAGGTCATATTGTTCCTTTTGACAATGAGGACAAATTTTAATTTTTTTAGACTTTTCTATTATTTCATCTTTAATATTGTCTAATGTTATAACAGCATAGGATGCTTTGGCATTTCTAATTTCTCTATAAGAGGTTAATTCTTCATTTTCTAACTTTATTCTATTACATGATCTACAGGTTGTAAGTAATAATTTATGAATATCATCAACAAATGCTATATGTAATACAGGTTCTGCTAATTCTATGTGACCAAAATGACCAGGACATTTGGCAGAAGTATTACCACATGTTATACATTTTTGGCCAGGTTCAAGAGTTCCTAACCGATTATCCATCAATCCTCCCTGAACAGGCATTCCATCTTCATCATACGTCTCTGGTGCTGTGATTTCAGCAACGCTAAATTTTCTAATTTCTACTGGAGACCAAACACTAAATTTTATTGCCCCTAAATTCTTAATTGATTCTTCCATATCCTTTCACCTTACCTATAATTTTTCTTTTGGGATAAGTCTAGGAGCTATATTTAGACTCATCATTTCTTGAAGTAATAATTTAAATGCATATGCTATAACAATAGTGGAAACTTTTGCTTTGTCTCCACAGACTCTACAGATATACCTTCGTTGCTTGATATCATAGTATGACAAAAGGCCACAGCGTTCACATACATTTACTTCTGCTTTATCTGATTCTTCAAGCAATCTATCTTTTAACATCATTGATGCACCATATGCAATAAGGCAATCTCTTTCCATTTCTCCAAATCTTAGTCCTCCTCCTCTTGCGCGACCTTCTGTTGGTTGCTTAGTTAACATTTGAACTTGTCCTCGAGCTCTGCTGTGAATCTTATCAGCTACCATGTGGTGAAGTTTCTGATAATATACAACTCCAATATAAACTTCAGCTGGGAATTTTAATCCTGTTCTTCCATCATACATTTCTTCTTTCCCGCTATATTTGAATCCATATTGTTCCATATACCCTTTGATCTCGTTTAATTTTTCTCCAAGAAAAGCGGAACCGTCTACCACTTTTCCTCTTAATGCAGCTGCTTTACCACCCAACGATTCCATGAATTGACCTACAGTCATTCTTGAGGGAAAGGCATGTGGGTTTATCATTATATCCGGAACTATACCATCTTGAGTATACGGTAAATCTTCTTGATTGACGAGCATTCCAAGAATCCCTTTTTGTCCATGCCTCGAGGCAAATTTATCACCAATTTCTGGAATTCTCATATCTCTTACACGAATTTTATACATTTTGCCACCTTCCACTGATTGAGTCATTATTACGCTATCTACAACACCATTCTCAGAGGGTCTCACTCCTATAGAGGTATCACGTCTATAGGGACCTTTAACTTCAAATTCTTTGTATTCTTCAATGAACCTTGGCGGAGATGTTCTACCAATCAAAATATCCCCCCCGGTAACTATCGCTTCATGCATAACTGCACCGTCTTGTTCTAGCAATCTGTATGCTTTTTCTCCTCTAAAACCGCGTATATTTTCATCTGCTGAAGGTAACTCAAAAGTATCTTTCATTCCTCCGGGATATTGTTTTGCTTCCGCTTCATAGACTCTGTAGAAAAATGTTCTTGCTAACCCTCTTTCTACTGATGATTTGTTAAAAACCACTGCATCCTCAATGTTATACCCCTCAAATGGAAGAACTGCTACAACACAATTCTGTCCCGTCGGACGCTCATCAAGACCTAGTAGATTTATTGCTTTTGTACTAACTATGGGAATTTGTGGGTACAACATAAAGTGTTGCCTGACATATGTACTGGCGTTCATTAGTGGTGTTGAAAATCCAAGACTTTGTTTAGCCATTGCACTTTCGTAAGTGTTACGTGGAGACTGATTATGTTCCGGATATGGTATGACAGATGCACCAATTCCAAGGATTGATGGTGGATAGATTTCAATATGTGTTGTATTAGAGTCTAATGTATTTAGATCAATAGAGATAAAACAATTTTCTTCTTCATTGGCATCTACTAATTCTATGATTCCCATATAAATCAGGTCTATCCATGATAAGAATTTTTTATTGATCTTCTCGACAACTTCAGATGTCATTAAGGATTTTCCTTCTTTAACAATCGCAAGTGGTCTTAATACACGTCCCGAGTTACAAGATATATACAATCTTTTTGTTGCATTTTCATTTAATGAAGAGTAAAAATATATTCCAACATGTGGATGAATTTTGCCATTTCTTCTAAGGTTTTTGAGTGTATTTGCTAGGTGGGAACCATCTTCAATATACCCTATTAATTTTCCATCTACAAATATTCTACAACCATTGTATCTTAAACTTTCATCAGCGTCATCAATATGTTGAACTCTTAATTCATATAGCTTTTCTATAATTTCTGATGAATGGACACTTACCGAGATTATTGCAGAGAGGGCAAGATTTTTTACAAGCCCACAATTTGATCCTTCTGGAGTCTCAGCTGGACAAATTCTGCCAAAATGAGTTGTATGTAAATCTCTTGCTTCAAAATTAGGTTGGCTTCTGCTAAGAGGAGATTGTATTCTACGCAAATGACTAATGGTAGACATATAATTAGTTCTATCTAGTAACTGAGTAACTCCTACTCTTCCTCTACCCCAATTACCCGTAGCTATTGCATTATTCAATTTGTCTGATATAATACCAGGCCGTACAGCTGCTGCTACTGCGTTAATTCCTCTTTTTTGTCCAGAGCGTTCGAGTTGATACTTCATATCTCTTATCAAATTTCTAAATGCAGTCCTAAAAAGATCAGCAAGCATTTGTCCTGCGAATTTTATAACCTTATTTCCATAATGATCTTTATCATCATTATCTACCCATCCAAGTTTAAGTTCTACTAACTTACTTGCAGCTTCCCCCAAAAATAGGGCTTTTTCGCCACGATTTTCTGGATTTTTTCCTAAATGAGGTAACAATCCCCAATCTAATAATGTTTCTGCACGTTTTATTTGGAATTCTTCAAGCATCCCTGGCGCTATTCTTTTACTAATATAAACAATAGCATCTCTACTTGATATTATTTCACCTACTTTTTCAAATGAAGGCTCTAATTCATCTTGTATTTTTTCTTTAAATGAAATTGCATTGGCAATATCTCTATCAGACTCTAGCCCCAACGCACGGATCAATGTTACTAATGGAATATCAACTGGAGAACCAGGAATCTTTGCTACAATCGAGCCATCAGGCTTCATAATAAGCTCTAATTTTGCTCTGTAACCAACTATTGAAGAATAAACTTTTGCTTTATAATTTAGTGTTCCAGCAGTCTCTTCTGAATCAACGATAATTTTATTATATGATAAATCTTCTAATCCTACTATTACTCTTTCGGATCCATTTATCACAAAATATCCACCAGGATCTCGAGGGTCTTCTCCTAATTCTATTAATTTAGATTCTGGAAGATTATGAAGGATACATACATTTGATTTTACCATGACAGGCATATCACCTACATGAATAAATCTAGATTCTATAATACGACCATCTTCTACAATACTACATTCAAGCATAATTGGGGATGCATATGTAAGATTTCGTAGTCTCGCCTCTACGGGAGCGACATGAGTGATTGATCCATCTAGCTCCATAATTCTGGGTCGTTGAAGTTTTATCTTACCTAACTTCAATTTATATGGAAATTCAGCTGTTTCTATTTCGACTTCGTTTACTTCATCTATTATACTTTGTAATCCAGACTCCATAAATTCATTATACGAATTCAAATGCTGTCGTGCAATACCTTCTCGTCTTAAAATATCATTAATAATAGGCCATATATCAACAAAATTACTTACCAAATAACTTGTATCTCCTTATCCTTGTACTACATATCTGTAATATACACTTTCACCCGCAGTTGGACTTTTCCTTGTGATTTTAATTATATCTCCCGGACGTATATCTAATTCTTCTAATCCTTTATCGCTTGACATTATGTATGGTAATTGATTCGTTCTTACGTTAAATTTTTTAAGGATGGCCTCAGATTCATCTTTTGAAAGAATCTCATGTTTAGGTTGATATATGTGATTATTTACTTTGACAATTTTTTTATCTGCTGACAAATTAATAACCGTCCCCCAAATTTATCATTAGATAAATAAATCTAGATAAAATAGCTTCGCGCAATACGAAATCAGTAAGATTCATAGAGAAGGAGGTATATGTAGTTTCTTACCATACTATCATAACAAACGATTTGTTACCCTATTTGGAAAATTCATTAATCTTATTTCAGAAATATTATTAATAAATCAAGTTGTGGTGATCATTTAGGCCTTCGGAGGGATTTGAACCCTCCTCAAGCGGTTTCTACCTTTCATGTTTTATAATAAAGAGACCACAGCCGCCTATACTAACCAGGCTATACTACGAAGGCCACTATGGTTTTATAAAAATCTGTATTATTTATTCTTTAGAGAAATGAAAAATAAAATTAATAATCAATATCATCAATTAATCCTCGTTTAACTATATTTATTTCTCTTTTTTCTAACTCTTTACAAATTTGATTCATTCCTATAGAATCTCCTGCTAAATGTCCAAGAATAACAAGATTCTTACACTTTTTGTCTCTTTTTACTTTTAAAAGTTCATTATAATCAATATGGAGATATATGACAGTAGAAATATTATTTTCATAATAAGTACGAGCAATATCATATCCGCCATTTGATCCGGCTGCTATAACAAGAACCCACTGGCCTATTTTATTATTTAATTTTCCATTGCAAACTCTGACTTTTGTTAAAGCTTTGTTAAATTCTGGTATCTCTTCAATTGATTCAACTAAATCTGAAACGGACTTTAATTTAGAAGTAGAAATTTTAGATAAAATAATTTTTCTCATATATTCATCAAGTGGTTGGTGAATATTTAATAATGGCATTTTGAGAATTTGTGCCGTGCTAATCACGTCATTATAGATTAAACTATGAGATTTTAAAGAAGTCTTAAATTTTAAATCTTTAACTAATGAAAACGCCAAATTTTTTTTGATCCCCTTCTCTACCATATATTCTATATGTCTATCAAAAACTTTGTGAAATGATATCATTGACTTTCCTATGGGGTGATGTGTTAATACGCAATCACAATCTAAATTTTTAGCAAGAAAAATATCAAAGGAGTTTACATCTATGGAAACAAAAACCTTTTTGATATTGCTCCCTTTTATATGAATCGCACTGTCGTATGGTATTTTTTTCCATCCAGCTAAATCTAGTCCAATTTTCATCAATTCATCTGTATCCAATCCTTTCAATTTATTATCAAATTATAATTATTGGGAAATATTTACTTTTAAACAAATCTCTATATTTCTAAATTTGATATGATTAATTATAGTTAAGAACCTCTCAAAGGATTAATTAATTGATAGATCAAACAAAAGTGTATAAGATCTTATTCTTATAATTAAATACACAGAATTTCCTGCTTTAGTTTTAGGTATAGCATATTACCTTTAATATACGATAAAAAGGAAAAGTGAAATCTTAACTCATGTTGTTATATTACTGATAATCTAAACTATTCATATATTTCAGATTACCAATCGCTTTTTCTCATACATTTATAATATCATCTAAATCTATACAAATTATTTTGTCAGCCCATCATTCCTAATAAAATATTTATAAAATCCTTAACTTAAAACCTTTTAAAAAGAATAAAAGAAAAAAGATGAAGTTCACGGGTTAAGTATTATAGAGTATATTTGTCTTGAAATGTTAAGGATATTATCTTATATTATATTTGAATATGAGTTTAAGAATTAAACCAGGTAATAGGAATTAAAATGTATATGAGATCAAGTTATAGGTTTTTTTCTTGAACTATATTAGGTTCAAAATATTCCTTTATCCATCTGTTAGTATATCTCTTATGATTTTGCAAAACAACTATTCTAGAAATTTCGCTCTCATCCATGATATTATAACCTTGTAGAGTTTTTTGCAGTTCACGAGTAAACTCTCGTACCTCTTCTACATCAAGCATATTATTATGCTCTAATCTATTAGTGGACATTCCTATATGCATATATGATTTAACTTCAATAAAATGTGGATTAGCCTTATTAATTAAATCTACAAATTCAGGTATATGATTTAGATCAGAATTATAGTTACGGATAAGAGTGATTCTTAACACAGTTCGTGTATCCATTTCAGAAAGAATATTTAATGTTGTAAGCCATCGGTCCCAAGAATCTTTGTATTTAGGCCTATTTATTTGATAAAACATTTTTTTATTTGATGCATTTGTAGACAAATACAACTGGGTAGGTAAAGCATTTTCCCTCATTAGACGAACTATCATTTCTGGTTCCTGTCCATTTGTTACCAAAAAAATAGACTTTGTATTTTTTAATAATTTAAGATATTTAATTAAATTAGGGAGCTTTGGATACATTGTTGGTTCTCCAGATAAAGAAATAGCATAATGAGCAGGAAATAACGATTCATCTAGTTTTTCCTTATTCGATTTGGAATTCCCGTAAAATCCCATAATTAACCTTTCTCTTTCTTTTAATAGTTGATGTATAATTGCATCTGGTTCATCAACTAAATGTTCAGGCATTTGTAATGTATCGTAAAATTCAGTGGGACGCCAACAATATACACATCTATTTTCACAATTCATTGCAGTAGGAGTCATTTCCATACATCTATGGGTAGATATACCATAGAACTTGTGTTTATAACAATCACCTTGATCATAAAATGATTTTTTGGTCCAATGACACAATTCCACCGCAGAATGATTAAATACGCCATACTTCGCCTTGCGAAGTTTGGCTTGTAATCTTGGAGTAATATTTATCAAATTATTCTCGTTATTTGGGTAAACATATTCATCCGAACAACTCATTAAATGAAATAAATATTAAACTTATTTATATTTTGATTAACATATTATTTCTACTGCTGTAATTTAATTACTAAATGACAAAAATATATGATTACTTTTACATATAAGTATATAACAATACTCTTATTGGATTGAGTAAAACTCTAGCTATTGATTTAGACTCAGTTTTAGCAGATGTTGTGGTGACGTGGGTTAATGAATATAACATCCTAAAAGATTCTGATATAGCAAAAGAAGATATAGTTGCTTGGGATATTCATACTCTTTTACCAATAACAGAAATTGAAAGTAACTCGATATTTTCAAACGTATGGATACATAGATGGAAAGATATACCACCTACCCAAAACAATATAGGAAAAATAATAGAGAAACTAAAAACTGAAAATTATAGAATATCTATTTTAACAAGAAGGGATAGGAAAACAATTCCTTATGTCTATAATTGGTTAGAATCTAAGAATATAGACTGCGATGATTTAATATATATTTTTGATTCAACTCCAAAAAGTATTTACCCATTTGATATTTTAATTGATGATGCACCTCACAATCTCGCTGGCATAAAGTTTCCGAAGAAAGCAATTTTATTTGATCAGCCGTGGAATAGAAATTTTGATTGGCCAATTAGAATAAATCAGTTATCAGATTTATTTCGTATTTTACAATAAGCTTTTACGGGTACAATATAAAAAATTAAATGGTATCTAATTCGATTAATGCTCGATTGATTAATGATGATAATCCACTGTATTGTGTTAGCATTTTTATTGAATTATCAAAAACATCTTCGCCACGATATCCTTCATCATATTTCATTATAACAGTTCCCTTATCTGTTTCGATAATACAGACGAGAATTGAATAATCACCGAGTATTTTATGATTATTTGTAATGTACATCAATAATTCTAGTTTTTCAATAAAATGTACATTATCATACATCATATTACTTAAGATGATTTTGGAATTTTTTGGAGATTGTTGTAATAAATTATTCGTTTCTAGATCTAGGATGATTCTTTTATTATACATAATCAAGGAACCTTATCCACTCTGGGAACCATAAATTATTCTCTGAAACACCTATTCCTCTTGCCAATAAATTTGGAGAATTATAAAATGCCTTTTCACATCCAAGGTCATTAGCAATATAATTATTAAGTTCCTCTATTGAGGTAACTCTACCTATATATTGATTAGCAATAAATTCTCTATTAGAGGTATATAATCCAACTTGTCGTCCATCAATAGTAGGAACATAACTTATAATTACATCTATTTTTTTTACTCCGCTTTTATTTAAATAATGAATTGTTTCTCTTGCAGTGCTCCCCGTCTGAATAGTCCCTTGAATTGATGCTACTTTTTTCCCCTTAGTTATATCTGCTAAAATAAATTTTAAAGACTTGCCGGTCGTTAGCAATTTATTTTTACTTTCCTCCTCTGAAAAATCAATCATATGATCGGAGTCATCATACCTATCTTTGATTATTCCTTCAGAGATTTCAAAATTTAAAATTGATTTCTGTAATTCTAATCCTATCCCAAGGGCCATAGGTCTAGTGTAATCTGGTTCTGCATATACTGTATCGAGATCGACAAATTTTGATAGATAATTAGCTTGAATTTTTCCGATGTTTCTTCTTATCGTATAGATACTTTTGTTGTTAAAAGTGGTGGTCACATGTGATTCCCTAATAAATTCAAAAGGATCCATTAACATTTTATTACTTTCCAAACTTGTTAATTCCTGTATATGATTTTGGGCAGTAATTTTAAGCAATTGCCCCATTTTTACATCATTATACTTAAAGTTAGGGAAAGAAGTTTTCAATGAATTTTCCGAGGAAAAAATTACCAAGTCGTCACTTGGAGCCAAGGCCATTATCAATGGTTTAAATCCAGTACTATTTCGGAAAACAAATATCGAATCATTTACTTTTAATATAAGATTTCCTCTGAGATGTCTATCTAAAAATTCTGCCGCACGGCTATTATCTTTTTTCTCATTTAATAATTTAATGAATATTGAATAAATCTGAAACAAGGGGTCTGCTTCTTTTGCAGATCCTATATAGGGATGAAGGTATAATTTTTCAGTATCAACAAGAAAACCATCAAAAGCAATCTTAATAGAATCCATACTTGGGAATATCGGAGCCCTTTTCGAAAGATAGGCTATAGCATTTGAACCAATTAATTTCTTTTTTTTTATTAATTTTGATAAAGTATCATTTGATGGAATAGAACCTTTACTTTCTAACACCCTTTCTCCAATCATCATCTTCCAGTATGCCTTGCCTCTGTGTTGAACCATCCGCATCGAACTTACAAGATAAAAAAGAATTTCGCCCGGAGAGTATTTTTTAGTATCAAAATTGTAAAGCGCTACTATTCCAGCCAAGATCCTTTAACTTTAATAAATATTATATTCAATATATAACAATTTTAGAATATGAAAATATAATAATAATTCATAAAGAGATGATAATAATTATTAAATTAAAAATAGAAAAATAAAAAATACTGATAATACTAGTAAATATGATTCTTATTATGATTATCGGAGTTATTGGAAAAGCCAATGTTGGGAAATCTACTTTTTTTAATTCTGCAACGGATCAATCTGTTCCTTCGGCAAATTATCCTTTTACAACTATCCAACCGAATATAGGAATAAGTTATGTAAGAGAAAAGTGTGTATGTAGAGAATTTAAGGTGCAAGATAATCCACTACATTCATTATGTATAGATGGGAATAGATTTGTACCTATCAAATTAATAGATATAGCAGGACTTGTTCCTGGCGCTCATTTAGGAAAGGGACTAGGAAATAAATTTTTAGACGATGCAAGGCAAGCAGATGCATTAATACATGTAGTAGACGCTTCAGGATCAACTGACCCAGAGGGTAAAGTTATTGAAAAGGCTCACGGAAACCCGCTTTTTGACATTGAGTTCGTAGAAGAGGAATTTGATCAATGGGTTCTTTCAATTGTCAACAGAGATTGGAATAAAACATCCCGAGATATGACAAATCAAAAATTAAAAATTGAGCAAATATTAGCAAAAAGATTATCCGGATTATCTATAACAGTTGAATCGATTTCAAATGCACTATCACACATAGGATTGACCAATAAAAATCCTGACAAATGGACACAAGAAGAATTATTAGAGTTTGTAAGATTAATAAGAAGAAATTCAAAGCCCGTGCTAATATTAGCCAATAAAGCTGATATTTCTTCTTCGAAAGAAAATATCGAAAAGTTGAAACAACAAATTAACTTAGTAATCCCTTGTGCATCGGAAGCAGAATTAGTTCTTAGAAAAGGGGCAAAAAAAGGTTTATGGTATTATCTTCCAGGAGACCCAAGTTTTGAGTTAAAGGATAAGAATTTATTAAATGAACAACAAAAAAAAGCATTATTATTAATTCTTTCTGTATTAAACAAATATGGATCTACTGGAGTACAGGAAGCAATAAACATGGTGTGCTTCAAATTACTAAATCTAATTATAGTATATCCTGTTGAAGATGAAATAAAATTATCAGATAAAAAGGGAAACGTCCTACCTAATGCACTCTTATTACGACAAGGATCAACAGCAAAAGATTTGGCTGCAAATATTCATGAAGATTTAGCTAAAGGATTCATGTTTGCTATAGATGTAAGAAATAAACAAAGAATTGGAGCAGATTATGAATTGAAACATAATGACGTTATAAAAATAGTCTCTAATACTAGTAGAAGATAATTATGAAAAGTAAAAGAACAAAAGATTATATTTTTTGTCTCGGAATCGAGAGTACTGCTCACACTTTTGGATGTTCAGTAATTCAATTTGATCTAATTAATAAAAATGGTAAAATAATCTCAGAGTCTAGAAGTGTATATAAAGCTCCTGACGGAGCAGGTATACACCCACGGGAAGCATCTAGACACCATTTGGAGAAATCTCCTACAATTCTAAGGCAAGTGTTAATGCAATCTAATCTGAAGCCTAATGAAATTGACTTAATCTCATATTCCGCTGGACCTGGTTTGGGACCCTGTCTTAGAGTTGGTGCGGTCATTGCAAGAGCTCTTTCATCATTTTATGATATACCATTAATACCAACCAATCATGCCTTAGGACATATTGAATTAGGTATGATGCTTACACAATGTCAAGATCCTCTTGTTCTATTAGTTTCTGGAGGTCATACTATGATATTAGCATTTTTAAATAAGAAATGGAGAGTTTTTGGTGAAACACTAGACATAACAATTGGTCAATTATTGGATCAATTTGGAAGATATATGGGCCTTGCCTCACCTTGTGGAAACAAAATTGAAAAATATGCAAGCCAATCTTCAAAAAAATATTCTCAATTACCCTATATTGTAAAAGGCAATGATGTTTCATTTTCTGGTATCTTAACTGCTACAAAAAAACTGCTAGATAATGGTTATGATAAATTCAACATATGTTATTCCCTTCAAGAAACTGCATTTGCAATGTTAACCGAAGTTATTGAAAGAGCTTTATCTTTTACGGAGAAAAAGGAAGTTTTGATTGTAGGAGGAGTTTCGGCAAATAGCCGTCTTTCTAATATGTTAAAAATAGCAACTAAAAGACAAAAAGCAAAATTATATACTTGTCCCATACACTATTCAGGTGATAACGGTGCTCAAATAGCATGGACAGCAATCTGTGATAATATTTCTTCAGGTAAAACAATCGAAGTTCAAAATGCATTTATAAAACAATCTTGGAGATTAGACAATGTAGAAGTAAACTGGAGATAAAACAAAGATCCGTAACAGAGCATGAAAGTTATTGTATGCTAGCTTTAGATTTTTCAATCTCCTTTGCCCATTTAGAATTATTGAAAACTCCAAATTTGTAGATTTTATCTTGTATTGTTATAACCACCACTTTTTTCAAAATGAAGCCTTCTCCTTTTGATGCTTTAATTTCTACCAAAGGAATATTCAGTAATAACTCGCCAGTTCGTTTGGATAGAGTTGCTAGAGTTCCTTCAGTTTTTTCAAAAAGTAGTCTTTGATTTGTCAACGTTAATAATCCATTCTTAAGGTGATCTTCAGAACAATCCTCCTGAAGAATTAGTTTTTCACCCTGTCTTGGTTGTACTGAACTCACATTTTTATTCTCAATCGAAGGATATATTATTATTGCATTATAAAATTATAAAAAGAGGAGCAGAAGCAGATGTCTTCTTAATAGCATGGTATCAGAATATAGCAATTTCAAAAACAAGAAATCCTAAAAAATACAGGAATAAAATATTGGATAATTTAATCAGAATGCGACGGACTATACATGAGGCAAATATGTTACATAGCGTCAAGAAAATAGGAATAAAAACTCCTTTTCTATATTTTCTTGATCCAAAGCGCGCTGAAATTATAATGGAATATATTGATGGCAAAAATGTGAAAGATATACTGTCAAAGGAAATAGGATTTGAAATAGGTAAATGTGTTTCTATTCTTCATAATAATAATATAATACATGGCGATTTGACTACTTCAAATTTTATAAAATCTAATCACGATCTCTACTTAATTGATTTCGGTCTATCTTTTTACTCTGAACGAAGAGAAGACATGGCGACGGATATCAGGATAATAAAAGAAATTTTTAGTAGCGCACACATACACATTTTTGATGAAACATATCAATGTTTTTTGAAAGGATATGCAGAACATACAAATAATAATTTCAACAGAATTTTAAAAGTTGTAAAAGATATTGAAGCAAGAGGAAGATATGCAAGAGTTGTGTGATCCTCTCTATTAAAGAGTTAAAAGAACAATCTTTTTTATATAATCTATTAAATAGCTAATTGTAATACAAATTCAAATGAGAGAAATATATTTTGTAAGTAATAATTTGAATAAATATTCTGAAATAAAATCCATGTTAGATGATAAAATAATAGACCTAGACTTAAAATTTTGTAAGCAAGATATCATTGAAATACAAGACGAGAAAATAGAAAATATTGCTATGGAGAAGGCGAAATCTGCCTACAATATAGTCAAAAAACCTATATTGATAGAAGACGACGGATTATTTATAAACTCTTTAAATGGATTTCCAGGACAATACTCGAAATTTATTTCGAAATCAATAGGTAATAAAGGTATCATACGTCTTTTAAAAAGTTCTAGTGATAGGTCTGCATTTTTTAAATCTATTTTTGTATATAACGATGGAATTATTGCAAAACTCTTTTATGGAAAGATTAATGGAAAAATATCATCGACAATAACAACGGGAGGTTGGGGATATGATCCTATTTTCATACCACTTACGAGAAATAACAAAAAAGGTATAACATTTGCTAAATTAAGCCAAACTAATAAAAAGAATGAACTATCTCATAGAAGAATTGCTTTTTATAAATTTATAAAATGGTTTAACCAAAACAGCAAATAGCAAATTTTCATATAAATAATAAACAAATGAGTATATAATCTACGTAATTATCTTTGTACAAGCCATTTTGTAACTGTAAAATTTATCAAGTTAAATATTTAGTATTTTTTTTTTATATAAATCAATTCAAATTAGAAAAGGAAATAAATTGTTTATGTTTAATGAAAGATAATCTTCTATTTAATAGTATCGTACTCATTATATTAAATAACAACTTTATTATATAAAGATGAAAAATCGCAGCAGATATGAGGTAATTGCAGCTATTCTATCTTCATGCATTAGAATGGAAACACGCACAAAAATTATGTATAAAGCTATGCTTAGTAACGATCAGTGTAAATTGTATATACAGTTCTTATTAAAATGTGGACTGATTAAGGAGATGACAAATGGTGAAAAAAGATATTATTCGATAACCGAGAGTGGTAATAAATTTTTGTTCAATTTTGAGAAACTAAAACAAATGCTTCCTACTATAATGGAGGAAGATATCCATGATCATTACAATTTGACTGTTTAAAGTTCCATTCAGAAATATTATTTGTTTGAAGAATCTCTGTCTGCGATAATATATTGATATTCTTTTAATTTTTTCTGCTGATAAAAGATAAATTTCAAGTTAGTTTTATAACCTTATAATCCTAATTAATTTTTTATTGTGTCTTAGAGTATCAAACTTAATAGTTTCTTCAAAAATTGCATTATATATTCATCTTGTTCACCCTAACTCATTTGTCATGCAGATCATTAATCCTTATTTATTTTTTTTGATATTCTTCTTTCACTATACCATATCACCATACCTTTTAGATCTAATCTAGATATTAAAACAAAAATTGTATACTATACTAATCAATACCATTTTTTGGTATAGTTCTATTACTAAATTTTTTCAATGCTGAGTTAAACTATTTTTACAAAAAGCATAAATTAAGAAATTATTAACATTATTAATTTTGTAAGTAACGAAAATTAATGAGTTTATTTAATATATACCTGAATTACTTCAACACTTTTTCTGTCCTTTAGTTTATAACATATGACTAATTTATTCGGGGTTCTTATAGATTCCTAGTTTAAAGAAAATTATGAGAATGGAATTAATATTTTAATGGACGAATATGTAACCCTATTATTCATTGATTTACCAAAAATTGTATAGAAATTCAAGCATTTAATATAAATATTATTATTTGGTTTAAAAAATCAATTTATAAACTATTTTTGAAATTTCCCATTATAATTATCTTAAGCTTTACATAATTAACAACATGAATAACATCAAATTTTAGTGTTCTAAATTTTCAAAAAATGTAAAATATTAAAATTAACTATATCAAAATGATAATGATCTACTAAATATGGCAATATAAAATTTCATTTTGTCTAATAAAAGTACTAAAATAGCATAATAACTTAAATATAAAATATTTTACCATTTAAAGTACAACATAATAGAGTGATAGACGAATTTAAATAGGAGGTTAATATATATATATGTTGTGTTAACACATACTATTTTTCCATTAAGAGAATGGCATCTCGAACATATGCAAAAAACTGTTGTAAAATTCGTAACAGGACTATCAGATAACCCATCTAGATGGGAAAAGAGACAAAATAAAAAATATAACAATATATTTTGTGTTCAGCGAAGATTAAATCATGATCTTAAACATGGTGTAACTACTGAAGAAATTCAGTTATTTCTAAAGAAAATAGGTAGTGATTCATCTTTTCAAGATTTACGAAATAAAGAAGGATTTAAAGAGAGATTTCTAGAAATGGAAACCTTTTTATCCTAAATATAAACTAGGGGAATTTCAGTTATTACTGAAACCCATCAAATATAATTTGAAATCTCGATCTATAATAAGAAATTAATTTTCATGTTTGTTTTTTATCTGACCTGTTAATAGCTTTGGGATATCATCCTATTAAATTCAATTCTATCCAAATATATAATAAATTTGTAGAAATTTATCGAGTGTTGGCGTATATGCCGAAATAATACTTTTAAAAATAATCAGATAGATAAGGATGCATGTAATGGAATCACTATCATCACTCTCAAAATCTGCTGGGTGTTATGAAAAATGGAGGAATATTGTATCAAAGTATCAATTAGAATGGTCAAATGATTATAGTCTTGATACTTTCAAAAATATTATCCTAGATCAATATTAAAGTTATGATTCAATACTAGAATGGTTAAAGAATTTTTTTCTTGACAAACATTAAGAAAGTATATAGAAACGTCTTAGCTTTCACTACCTTAACTGGTATTAGGCATTTAGAAGACTTACAAAGTACCAAAATGATCAAAAATGATAGGCAATACTACATCAATAAAAACACAATGTTATTAGAAAATTTTCACTTTCCTCAATTTTTTTATTAGAAGAACAAAGAAAGCATACATAAGTATTATAAATGAAACTATTTTAGATTTAGCAAGAAATTCTGGAAAACTACATTCCTACCATTCATTAGCATCAGGAATTAAACGTGATAATTCAAATTATGATATTAATACTAAATACTCTAGAAAAATCTTTGCAACCAAATTACGAAACAATGACATAGAACAAGTAATCATAGACTGATTGCAGGGATCTATACCAAAGTCAGTATTTGTAAGGCATTACTACAGGCCTGACCTGCAACG
>DASUZI010000039.1:0-2561 GCA_036376955.1 Nitrososphaeraceae archaeon | reverse complement strand
ATCAGTATTTATCTAACAATTAATCAAGTGGGATCAAGCCTATTTAAAGAGAAAGAGTACAATTTTATTGTTAACGTAAATATGTTGCTAATAAGAAAATTTTTAAAACGAAATTACAGAGTAAAGATGTTTGTAAGTAAGCTTACCAATGAAAATGATTATGATGATGATGAAAATAACATAGTAAACAATAACAACAATAATTCAATTTTAATTTCTAATATTCCAAGGTCTAATGATGATGATCTAAAATCTATCACTATGGTAGAACAAGATGGAGATTTAATATTGTTTAAATCTATACATAGTTGCAAAATTTGTAATTTAATGGTTATTGTCAAATCTAGTAAAACCTCTTTTTATATAAAATTTTTTAAAAAACACTTGATAACAACTGAAATTGTTAAGATTTCTGCGGAGAGCAATAATATCACCACAAAAGAGAGTAGTAAAAAGAATTCTGTTATGTTAACAGGATCAAAGTACAAAAAAATTTTTTTAGAGGGTGTACAAATTGAACCAAGACTATTTTGGAAATCCAATTCAGGTAAACTTGCATATGGAAATTTAGGACAATCTCTAATTTATTATACTCCAGGTGAAGACGATTTGTCACAATCTCCATTAACACTAAATTTGTATTTTCAATACGATCATAATATAGAAGATTTCGAACAAGCAACCATTTTAGATAGTAAAAAGTTTTGGATATTAAGACAACCGCCTTTAATGGGAGGATAAATAAATATAGTATTCTTGAGTATTATTTATAGAGAGTATTAATTAGAGAGGTTAAAAAAGTATATTATTTTTGATTTATTTCGTTTTTCTTTGATGATCGATAATTTTATTTATAAAATTACTTTATATTTAGTAGTATTATGTCAAAAATAAAAATATTCCTTGACTATACCTATTTTGTTATTTAATATTGTATGTAATTATCATTACTAGTAGTTTTTTTATTAATTGAAAAAAGCAGTTATTAAACAATCATCCTAAGCATCTGAGAATAGAAATGTGAGAGTACAAAAATTTACCTCATATATCTAAATACTACATAGTTCTATTCATATTGTTTGTTTTGTAGTATGCATTGATAATGATACTTTTTATTGTAATAATATGATATTTTATATCCCTTCTTCGTAATTATTATTGTAGGTATGACACAACAACAAGAATGTATTTTTTGTAAAATTGTACTAAAAAAAATAAAAACAAATATAATTATTGAAAATGACAAGGCAATGGCTTTTCTAGATGCATATCCATTATCCAAGGGCCATACTCTCGTAATACCCAAAGATCATTATTCAAAAATTCAAGAGTTAGACGAAAATTCATCGCAATCATTGTTCAATATATTATGGAAAATAACTAACCCAATTGAGAAGGTTATGGGTGTTAACAGTTCAACTATAGCAATCCACAATGGAAAAGAAGCAGGACAAGAAATCCCTCATGTTCATATTCATGTAATTCCAAGAGAGACCGGTGATGGTGCAGGACCAGTTCATTCGATGTTTAAAAATAAACCAAATATCAGTAGTTTTGATATGTCTTCTATAGCTGAAGAAATAAAAAAAGCTTTAGCATGATTATTTCACATTTGTTATTTATTTGCAACGTTTACAATTCTCCCAAAAAAAGACAATACAGTTTACATATCAAAATTACAGAAGCAAACAACATCTGCTACCATTAATCATATTGTATTTATTTTATATACCGCTTATTATCATATCATTTAATTTTTAAACTAATATTGTAAAAAATTAAATTGATTTACATCTAAAAAAAATTTTTAATTTTTATATAGTTAAAAATTAACATTCTTTATTGAATAATAAATCAAAAATATTTCAAAATATCAAAGATAAAATTATAGATCTAGATGAATTTGTTTTTCTTACCGGAGCTGGAATATCCCAAGAAAGTGGAATACCTACTTTTCGTGGTCCTGAAGGTCTATGGAGAAAATATGATCCTATGATACTTGCCTCTATTTCTGGGTTTTATGAAAATCCAAAATTAGTTTGGGAATTTTACAAAGACAGACAAGAATTAATTTGTAACTGCAATCCTAATCATGGTCATAGAGCTATAGCAGAATTCCAAAAAATAAAAAATTCGTACGTATTAACTCAAAATATTGATGGATTACATAAAAAAGCAGGTACTAAAAATATTGTCGAGTTGCACGGTAACATTTTAAGAATAAAATGTACAGAATGTGAATTTCAAGAAACGATTGAACAGGAAATAGATCAACCTTTACCACCAGTCTGTAACCTCTGTAAAAATATCTTAAGACCATCTATTATTTTATTTGGAGAACCACTTAATCCACACACATTGGAAGTAGCTGAAAGATTATCAAGTGACTGTGATGTAATGTTTATAGTAGGAACATCGTTGAACGTAGGACCTGTTAATCAATTACCACTTTATGCTAAAAGAAATGGAGCTATTTTGATTGAAGTTAATCCTGAACCTACTCCTATCTTTACTGAACTCATGGATTATTCTGTCCAAGGTAGTGCTACAGAAATGTTACC
>DASUZI010000038.1:0-2613 GCA_036376955.1 Nitrososphaeraceae archaeon | reverse complement strand
ATTTTTAAGGTTCCATCACTTGCAATTGAATAATGGATTCCATGAATATGTATTGAAACCATACCAGGGGCGCCTATATTTTTCGGATTAGTTAACGTCGTTTCAACAGAATCGCCTTCTTCAATGAGTAGAGTAGGTCCCGGAATAGTTGCTTCATTAGGATAGCGTTCAGTTATATCGTTTAGAAACCTATTTGTTTTGGCATCGAAGATTTGATGTTGATCTACTTTGTATGCATATAAATCTCCACCACCAGGTTTTGGAATTTTATGCACTGACATTTCAATTTTATGAAGAACAGGATATGGGTAAGAGGGATATCCAGAATCTTCCTGTTTTTGTGCAAAAGCTGAATCAAAAACCTGGCCTTGATTTCCCAAAACAATTATTGATGCTACGATAGCACTCAATAATATGGAATAAGACCGATAATAAATCATTGCAAAAAAAAGCAAAAATTAGAATATATATCGATGGATTAAAAGTTAAAAAGAATTGTAATCTAATAATGAACATTGAAAGTTTCTGATTGTATTAACTAAGAAGATTAAGTGTAACACTGTTACTAAAGTAACTAACATATGATAGTTTTTTAGTATAAGAGCCTATCCCAAAATTAACCTCCTGTAAACAATAAGACTATTTGCTAATTGTACAAGACCCAGATAGTTTTTATCCTTCTTTTCATACCTTGTAAATAATTTCCTGAATCTGTTATGCCATGAATTTGTTCTTTCTACAACCCATCTTCTTGCAGGATGCTTTTTTCTACAAAATATTATTTCTTCTCTTCTGTGTCTAATGTGTGGGTTATATCCTCTTTTGATAATTTCTTGTTCTACTTCTTTGGAATGATATGCTTTGTCAAGACATAGATTCTGTTTATGTTTGGATTTGTTGTGTGATGATGATGATGGTCGTTTGAGAACAATATTATCAATCGTATTTGTTGCAACAGTAACATCGTGAGTATTTGCAGATGTTATAAAAGTAGACAAAGGAATACCATTTTTATCTGTAATAATATGTCTTTTGCTACCTAATTTACTCCTATCTGTAGGGTTATGACCAGTCGTCTCCCCCCTAAAGGTGATTTAATGGATATGCTGTCCAGAGATTGCCAATCCCATTTAATTCCTATCTTTTTATCATATTTTTGTAGCAATCTAGACCATAATTTATCAAAGATACCTAATTGCATCCATTCCTGATATCGTCTATGACATGTAGAACCAGAACCATACTCTTTAGGTAACATTTTCCATTGACATCCAGTTCTCAAGACAAACATGATTCCATCAAGTACTTTTCTATATGGAACAATTGGTCTACCTATGGTATTCTTTGGCTTCTCATCTGGTAAAATATTTTTAATTTCATTCCATAGTTCATCTGGAATGCATATAATAGTTTTAACATATTTTTTACTTTTAGCCAAATATTTAACAGGTAATATATTAAAACAAGGAGCTATAATCCTATCTATTTTTGGGATAGGCTCTAAGTTATTGATTTTAGATTTTCATGATAGTAAAGAAATTTAGCTATTTGTTATGAGTTCTTTTCGGCCTTGTTAAATTTAATTAATAAATTAACTTATTTATTATGTCTGGTGATTATTAGGTATATCAGAGTTACTTTTTATATCCTTTTAAAATATAGAAATAAATAATTTAATAATCTAGAAACATTATATATAAATAAAGTTGTAAACATTTAGTTAATATTTACTAGAACATAAATTGAAAAGATATTTTTAATAAAAATAGCGAATCTTGTTTAATAAGATTATTAGCAAAGCTATAATATTTAAAAAGAATCCCTAACTGATTTAGATTGTATATGTTATCTGATAAAGCTTAGTATTTCAAATATACCTTTTGTAATATTATGGTAACATGCACAAGTCAGTAATACTAGCAGTAGTATCTTTACTTTTTGTAGCATCCCCATTGGTGATGTTTGGTACATCACTGCAAACAAGTTCAGGAAATCAATATACTGGACTTCAAACAACAGACTACTCTAGCCAAAATACAGTACAAACAATACCTGTTAATCAAGAACAAATGCAGCAACAACAATTTGAAAATCTCCAACTAATGTCTATAGACAAACAAAATCAAAATAAAGAATCACAAATAACTACACAACCTCAACAAGACGAACTCAAAGAATTATCAATAATTACCCAAGAAAAAATGCAACAACAACAATACGAAAACTTTAAACAACTAATGGAATCAGTACGAGATAACCAAATACAAGTTACACAAGACTAGATTGTGTCTATAACTACCCCTTTTATTTTTTTCTACTTATAAAAAGTTATATTTATAAAATATTTTAAAATTCGTTATTGATAATTTTTGTTTTGATATTTGTTCAAATTGTATTGAGCTAATTATTTAAAAATACTGTTGGTTTAAAACTTTTATCATTTGCTATAGCTATTTATTAAAATGAACAAAGTTATGTAAAATATGTTGTTATATTTACATTCCTAATTGTATACCAGTAACTTCAAATATTAATGTGACTAAATATGTGTATAAACCTAAATTTTAATATATGAAAGATTTTTTACATATTTTGTTATTTAAATGATTAGAT
>DASUZI010000037.1:0-3527 GCA_036376955.1 Nitrososphaeraceae archaeon | reverse complement strand
TTGTATACAAAGATACAAGGTAAAAGAATTATTTTACTGTTCAATTGAAAAAAATTCGATAGTAAAAATATATATACATTATTAAATATGATATGAATCCAGTTTTTTAGCAGTAATTAAATACTACTTCAAATAACAATTAGGCTGACTTTGACTATATTCAAGAGATACTTAAATAATCCTATTCTTACTGCAAATAAAAATAATTGGTGGGAATCTAAGGCAGTCTTTAATTGTACTGCATCTTATGACGGCAGGAAAATTCATATGCTATATAGAGCAATTGGAGAATATGATCATTATATTTCTAGAATAGGTTATGGAAATAGCACTGACGGTTTTAATTTTACTAGACGTAATAATCCTGCAATTTTTCCAACAGAAGAATATGAAATATACGGAATGGAAGATCCACGTGCAACACAGATTGGAGACGAAATTTTTATTTCATACGTAGTTCTCTCTGATTATGTAAAAAGTTATCCAAAAGTTTTTTCTGCATTAGCGGTAACAAAAGATTACAAGAAATTTAATAAATTAGGCATAATCACTAAAAATTTTAATTATAACAAAGGGATAACATTCTTTCCTGGAAAATTTAAGTTAGATTACAATTTATCTAACAATAATAATACTAATAATAATACTTATTATCTTATTTTACATAGACCTGATATTAGTATTGATCTTAATCTTAAAAAATTAGGACGTGATATATACTTAAGTATAACTAATTCACTATCTACGTTAAATAATTCCATAATACTTTTAAAGCCAGAACAAGCTTGGGAGAACCTCAAAATTGGTACAGGTCCCTCACCAATTAAAACAAGAAAGGGATGGCTCTTATTTTATCATGGTGTAAGCATAGATAGAATTTACCGCGTTGGTGCAGCACTTTTAGACCTTAAAGATCCTAGACAAATCATTGCAAGAACAAAACAGCCTCTTTTAGAACCAGTAGAAAAGTATGAGAAAATAGGCGATGTTAATAATGTGGTTTTTCCAACTGGTGCAGTTGTAATTGATGACAAAATTTTGTTGTATTATGGAGGAGCAGATAAGGTATGTTGCCTAGCTAGCGCAAATCTTAATGAACTACTTGAATATATTATGAAAGATACAATTAGTGATTAATAACGAATCTTATATTCCTAGATCTATAAGAGATTGGATATACATTAAGATTAAAGTTATGTATCATTTACAAATTTTCAGGTAATAATCATTTTCCAAATTACAGATCAAATCTAACGAAACTTCTATTACTTTAAAAATAGGAGACTTTTATGAATTTTACAAAGTTCATTTAATTTGAAATGCTGCAAACAACTATGTAAATATAATATACTTGCTAAATACCATACATCTTTGAAAATAAAATGACAATTTTTTTATTGCAAAACTAATAAATAATAAATAAATTTGTTTGAATTAGAACAATTTTACAATAATGCTTGTTTGAGTACTGACTTTTATGAACTAACTATGGCAGCTGCATATTTTTCTGCCAATCAAAGTGACAAACTAGGTACTTTTGAAATGTTTGTAAGAACGCTTCCAAAAAATAGAAACTATTTAGTCGCAGTAGGATTAAAACAAGTTATAGAATTTCTCTTAAACTTAAAATTTAAACCTGAACATATTAACTTTTTAAAAAGTAACGGTATTTTCAAAAGAACAGATGATAAATTTTTTGATTTTCTTTTAAATTTAAAGTTTATCGGTAATATGTGGGCAGTACCCGAGGGGTCTATAATTTTTGCCAATGAACCCATATTACGAATAGAAGCACCAATAGTGCAGGCACAAATAGTAGAAACTTTTATTTTATCAATAATAAATTTTCAAACTCTCATCGCTTCCAAGGCCTCACGAATAGTTAATGCTGCTGCGGGAATTCCAATAATAGAATTCGGTTTTAGAAGAGCTCACGGACCACATGCAGCATTTTTAGCCAGTAGATCAAGTTTCATAGCTGGATGTGCAGGAACATCCAATACATTAGCATCATACAAGTTCGGAATTCCATTAAGTGGAACCATGGCACATTCTTTTATTATGTCTTTTAATCAGGAAGAAGTAGCATTTAAAGAATTTATAAAAATATTTCCTGATGGTTTTTTATTAGTAGACACATACGATAGTATCAAGGCAGTAAAAAAAATAATCCGAAATAAAATAAAATGTAAAGGATTAAGAATAGATAGTGGCGATCTCTTGAAGTTAAGTAAAGATATAAGAAAAATACTTGATAAGGAAGGATATAATTCTACTAAGATTATGGTAACAGGAGATTTAAATGAATATATAATAACAGATCTGAAAAACAAAAAAGCTCCAATAGATTGTTTTGGAGTAGGAACAGAATTAACAACGTCAAGAGACGAACCGAGTTTAAATGGAGTTTATAAATTGGTAGCTATTAAACAATATTCTAAAGCCACAAATAAATATGAAACTTTTTATAAGATGAAAACTTCAGTTAATAAAATTTCTTATCCTTGCCCCAAACAAGTATTCAGATTTGAAAAAAATAATTGTTTTATAAAAGATATACTTGCCTTAGAAGAAGAAAGAATAGAAAATGCAAATCCATTACTGCTTCAATATATAAAAGACGGTCAATTAATACAAAAATTGCCTAATTTGTTTGAAATTAAAAAATACCACCAAAAACAAATAGCGTCCCTGCACAAAAGATTTAAAAAAATAAATCATATAGAGGTAAAATATCCTGTTTTATTAAGCCCAAAGCTAACGAAAATAATGAAGGAATTAGAAAAAGAACGTGTTTAGACCTATAGGGGATATCCGTATAAATATAAATTTCTACTATAATAAAGTTGAAGTTTATGAAGAATAGATATGCCATTTTAGTAATAGATATGTTAAATGATTTTATCAATGGAAAATTACGACTAGATGGAGTTGAAGATATAGTACAAAATATCCAGAAGTTACTTTCCTCTGCTAGGCAGAGTAACATTCCTATTATATACTGCAATGACGCACATGACATAAAAGATAGAGAAATAAAAATTTGGGGAGAACATGCAATCAAAGGTACTAGTGGGGCACAAGTCATCAAACAATTAAAACCCATGTCAAAGGACTATATTATAGCAAAGAATACCTATAGTGCATTCTTTAATACCACGTTAAAAGAATTACTACAATCATTTTATAAAGGACGAGGTGCGAACTGCCTTATAGTTACAGGTATTCATACTGATATTTGCGTTAAGCATACTGTATATGATGCTTTTTTAAATGGTTATAACATAACAGTTGCGAAGGACGGAGTAAAAGCACTCCCATTAGTTGATGAACCGGTCCTAAAATACATGAAAGAAAAATATGGTATTAAAATACAGAAAATCAAAGACATATTACAACAAATTTTATAGATTAGATCAACCGATTCTATTTAGTGTACAAGCTAAATTATTTAGCCTAAATTGCATATGCCCATGTTTCTAAGATTTCTCTTTTGGTAGTTAATAATAAAAGAACATTCTTCAATA
>DASUZI010000036.1:0-4341 GCA_036376955.1 Nitrososphaeraceae archaeon | reverse complement strand
GGTATTATACTCATATTCATAAGAGTATCGAAAAAGAAATTCATATTTCCCCAAAACAAACCTTTTGTCTCTTTAATAATTGATCTTGTGTGTATTATCTATAATAACTGATTCCATAGTGAAGATTTATTTTTTGCTGCCTACGGTGAATTTGCTTTCAGCGTATGACAATGTTGCTCGTGTGACGGCATCACACGTAGAAACTGTTTTGATATAGAGGGTAAATCATGATATTAAATATTTAATATTGTAATAAAGAGGATCTGTTAAGATATTAATAGAGCATTACATTATGTTACTTTATAGTTATTAAAAATGTAATACGTTGAAAATGTTTTAGAATTAATGAGGGATTATTTTTGTTTCTAACTTTATGTTATCTATGCCTTATTTTATTACATAATATTTCTTTAACTAATAAATAAATTATTAGTAAAAATTTGATATTTGCAAAGTGTTGAAAATAAATATACTGTATAAACAATAATTTAAGTATCATGCCTTTCATTTTTCAAATAAAAAAATCTTTTTCATTGGTATTATCATACTATAATAAGATAAATTATAAAATGCTGCCAAAGCAGCTATTTCGCTTCCAAAGAATTTAGATGCAAATACTACTACTAAAATATTATTTACATAACTCATAATTACAAAGGCAGCAATTCCAAATGACTTGTCTTTTTTTTCAAGAAAAAATGCTGATAGATAACCTATTGTTCCATATATAAAATATAAAGTAAACGCTGCAACGGTCATTGATATTACAAATGAGTATTGAGAAAAAAAGTAATCAGAATATTTTGCAAATATTCCAAAATTTATAAATGATATCAAAATTAGAGAAAGAATAAAAGATTTTTCTTCTATTTTCTTTGCCAAGTTTGGAGCTTTTCTTTTTGTAAACCAACCTGCAAATAAGGGCAAAAAAAGAGCTTCTGCCAATAATATCATCATATTCTCAACAGGTATTTCAAATTTAGACACATCAACTAAAAGAAATACAAGTGAAGGCAAAATAAATGGTACAGCAATAGATGTTAAAATTATCATTCCAACAACAAATGGTAGCCTATTGCTTTTTTCAAATACATTGATTACAAATGGAGCTCCGAGTCCTGTAGATATTCCTGAAAGTAAAAGTACAGAAAGTGCCAAAGAAGGATAAATAATATTTGTAATTGCATATAATAAAACAGGAATAGCTATAAGCTTGATAACGATAAATATTATAACCGAAAGAGGTTTTTTAATTATAAATGCTAATTTTTGTGGGTCCATTTTTAAAAGATTTAGAAATAATAAAAATCCTAACCATACCAAAAGAAATGGCTCAAAAATAATTCCAAAGGATGGCAATAAAATTCCTATTGCTATAGAAAATGCAATCACAATAAGAAGAATTGAGTCATCATTATTTGATTGATAATGAGATGATGGAGATTGTGATTTTTCCTTATTTCGCAACTCTATCTAAAGTATAATTATTACAAACATATGAATATTATTTTATCTTCCTTTCAGAGGTAAATATTGTTTCAGCGTGTGACAACCAAGAAATTTCTGGTGCAATTCATAAATGATATTTCTATAGAAGATTATAATATGTTAACTTTGTATACTGTGACTTATATAATAATTAAAAACAAAAAAATATAGAATTGGAAAAAAATAGAAATTTGGAAAATATCAATATAATTGTTAATACCGTCATCCATAAGAAACAATGTATGGAAATAAGGTTTTATAGTATGATAATACTTTTTTTGTGTTCTATATTCTGAAGCATTGTTGACATAACTTATATATATTTTTTGAAGAAAAATGACAGAAAAAATTTCCAATAATATTAACAATAATCTCGTCGTAGTTGTATCTCTTATTATTGTATATGTAATAGGAAATAATATTTTCTATTTGTCAGCAGCATATGCAGATTTGCCATCAGAAATAAATAAAATTGAAAATTGTAAAAATGAAAAGATAGTAAAGAATGCAATTTCAAAATCTATTGACAAGAGTAATAATAACAACTTTGACGGAATTGATACTATGGCCACTATAGAAAACTTCAATCATATTAAAAAATTCAATTCTAATGGTGTTTTAATTAATAGCTGGGGGAATAAAGGGACAGGCAAGGGAGAATTTTTACATCCTCATGGAATTGGATCTGATTCCCATGGAAACATCTATGTAAGTGATGCTATAAAATGCAATATCCAAAAGTTTGATAATAATGGTAACTTTTTGCTAGAATTTGGTAAAATGGGTGATGGTCCAGGAGAATTTATACAACCTGAAAGTATTGCCATAGACAAAAACGATAATTTGTTTGTGGTAGATTATGGTACTTCGCATGTTCAAAAATTTGATAGTAATGGTAACTTTATTACAATGTGGGGATCTAAAGGAAAAGAAACAAATCAATTCATGAAGCCATGGGGAATAGGAGTAGATTCTAAAGGTTATGTTTATGTAGGAGATCAAGAAAACCCTGTAGTGCAAAAGTTTGATAACGATGGCAATTTTATAAAGAAATGGGGTTCATATGGCTCCAAAGCTGGACAATTTGTTCATATTCATGATGTTACCTTGGATTCAGCAGATAATGTCTATGTAACTGATGGTAGAGATAATTCAAGAGTTGAAAAATTTGACAGTAACGGTAATTTTCTTACAATGTGGGGTTCTAAAGGAAGTAACAAAGGACAATTTATTGAAGACCATGGGATTGCAGTGGATAAACAGGGTAAGGTTTACGTAGTAGATACTAGAAACGTAAGAATACAAAAGTTTGACAGTAACGGTAATTTTCTTACAATGTGGGGATCACTTGGATGTAAAGATGATCAATTTCTAATTCCACATGATATAACAATTGATCCGAATGGTAATATTTATGTAAGTGATAGTGGAAATGTTCATTTTAGAGCAAATTATGAATGTAGTTAAAAAATTTACAAATTAAATATCCATTCTCGACTAATAGTTTGAATTTTCATACCAATTATATTAATGCATTATATAGTAAGTAACTTGTTTCATTATGAAGACAAATAATAACAATAAAAAAAGCAAGATTTTTTATCGTAATATCTTGTCTCTGATAACAACGGCATTGACATCTATAACATATTTATCATCTGGTCAAATTATAAACCCCGAACTACTGCTTCGAGGTTCGATGAATGTATATTAATACTAAATGATTGAACTACTTGACCATTCAATGATGTTTTCTGCAAAAATCCTTCCGGTTTGACTTTTATACTATATGATAAAATGGCAATCCATTTGCTTTACCTTCTGTTATGGCTTTATATTGTTTTTCTATTCCACTACTTTCTTGAATTGTGATTTTACTATTTCTATTTGTCTAATATACTCTGGATTTATTATTTGATTTAACAATGAATATTCATCAAAGATAAACTTTAATATCTGTTTTACAATTAAAAATATGAATATCAATAATTTGATATCAAAGATTGAATTTGTATATAAAAATACTATTATTAGCCATTCATTATAAACTTATTTACTTATTTTACCGGTAACATAATACTTAAAAGTTATTTTTACGATATATAATATTTGATGGCTCTACCATTACACTCCAAAAATAGATTTAACAGTGAAAAAAGATTAATTGAGGGTCATAGTCAGTTCATTGAAGGCTGGGCTGGAGTAGGAATTATAGTAGGTATCTGGGCAGTAACCTTTGGAATTATTGCAAGTGGAATACTAAAATTGTAAGATAAAACATTATGAAGTAAAAAATTACAATTAATTTTTTTTATTGCGAAGTTTTGACATCTTCAATTATTAATATATTTTTCATTATATAATAAGTATAATGAGTATTTCTAATTTTAATCCAAAAGTTATCAAAAAAGAAGCAAGAGTAGATGATGATGTAGACTTTGGTAAATTTGAGAAGTTGAGGTAGGATCTATATATTAGGTTGTCAATTTTATCTGTAGAATGAATTAATAATAGTATTATTAAAAGTGTTTTAATATGTAAAAGTAGAATCCACATTTGATGGACGAAGGTTCGATTCCCATCCGAGAATTAAGTATCCTTTTGGTGTTAATCTAAAGTTATATTCATAATCTTTAATAATAAAATCTAAAATATTGAAATTTATTGGATGCATCAAATTACTGTCATTTATTATTTATTGTTGCTTCCACCTATGATCTCTTGTACACCTTCCTTTAATTTCTCTTTTGCCACATCACCAATTTTGTCCATTATACTGCTTCCACTGTCTGTATTATTTTTACCTTGTTCTGCATTAGTTTGATTATCTGTTTGTGCAAGGGCTGACCCTGT
>DASUZI010000035.1:0-2007 GCA_036376955.1 Nitrososphaeraceae archaeon | reverse complement strand
ATTAACAAATGGAATTGAATAGTCTCTTACAATTATTATTGGATAATTCAATTGAGACAGCAATAAATTGGCAAATTTTATGCTGGTAAGAAGATTGTATTTACCTATATAAGATTCAGTTATTACTATGTCGGGATTATATCTCATAATTGATTCTAATATCAATTTTGCAAATTGTATGCTATCTTTTTCCACATCATTCGTTACATGAATTTCATTTAGTTCAACTCCAGCTTCTTGAAAAAATTTTCTTCTTTTGATAAAAGTAGAAGTATCTGTATCATTTGTAGATTCGTCTTTTGTTTTTGGATTAGTTTTATTATTATTATTATTATTATATCCTTTTCTATTTATTGCTATCACATTCAAATTGAATCTTTCAGTATTTGTAAACCAACTTGTTACTCTTAATATCTCATCAGAATTATCTCCATTATCGTACAAAACTACCATATTTTTTTTACTCTCTTTTTTAGTTATTAGGTTTGTTTCGTTAGTGATATTGCTTTGTCTATCTACTACAATAAAGTCCTCAGTATGAGGAATAATTGCCAAAACATCACATGTTACCAATGTCTGTAATTTTTTGTTACTTCTCATTGTTTCATAATCTATAATCATTAAATCAATTTTTTGTTCCGCAATTGTTGTTAAGGCTGCTTCTGTGGCATCATGGGATATTCTTACAAAGTAATGCCAGACTATCTCTTCTTTATTTAATGTCTCTTCAAGGGTATCAAATGTCTTTCTTGCTGATTCTATAAATGCAATTCCTGCTGAGAGAGGTGTTTGATGAGGAACTGTTATTGTTCTCAAGATGTTGATTTCACCATCTTTTTCCTTGGCAACTTGTATAGCATATCGTATTAGTCTATCAGGATTTTCAGGAGTATATGGTAGTAGAATTCTAAAGTTTTTTCGCTGCAGGTTACCTTCGCTTGTTAATGTTGGAGAGTAGGCTTCTACTTCTTTTTTAAATGTGAAAATACGATAAATAGTGAAACCTATCAATACCCATAAAACAGTAATAGCCCAGCTAAGTGGAACTGTAATTAATAGGTAAATAGCCAAGCCAATCATTAATATTATTCCTATAATTGACACATAAGGAAAGAATGGTGTTTTGTATCCATAATCAAGTTTATCACCATACATTTTTCTAATACTAATTACTGCAAGATTGACTTGAGTAAATAATAATAAAAATATTACTCCAGAAGCATGAGCTATATCTTCAAGGGGAAGAGCATAAGCCATCGATGCCATAATAATACATGATAATATAACAGAAACATATGGTGTTTTAAATTTGGGATGAATAGCACTTAATCTATGAGGTAAATTATAGTGTCGTCCCATTGCAAAAGCAACTCTGGCAGAAGAGAAAGTAGTCGCGTTTAAAGCAGCAAGAGTAGATATCAATCCTCCTGCTAAAACTATGAATGCTCCATATGGTAAAAATAATTCTACCGCTTTCATTATTCCTAACTCTCCATGATAACCGATAAACTGCCACGAAGACATGTTATCAGGAAATATAGCGCCAATAGAAACAAAAGCAATAAGGCGATACATAATTACAACTAAAGCAAGAGAGATGAAAATTGCCCTTGGGATATTTCTCTTAGGATTTTTAATTTCTTCTCCTGTTTGAACTATTATTTCATATCCTTCAAATGCAATAAAAGTTAGACCCATTGCAGCTACAAGTCCAGAAAAACCCATTGGAAAAAAATCTGCAAAATTAGATTGCCAATTATTATTAGGATTAGATGACATGACCCAAAATCCTGCAATTATAATTGATGTAATTGCGACTAGTTGTATTACTGTGATTATAGTACCAACTTTTCCTGTCTCTGATGTTCCCTTAATATTTATAAAAGTAAAAACCGCTACGACTGCAACAGCAGTTAATTTATCTAATGGAATAACACCAAAAAGACTTTCTACTGCAAGAATATTTGTCATCTGCAACAAACTTACAAAAAACGAGCCGAAACCAAC